>JAZGCR010000075.1:0-6728 GCA_036477105.1 Nitrosomonadaceae bacterium
ACCATTTCCGTGCCTGCCGGCAATTCAATTGCACCAGTTACGTCAGTAGTACGGAAGTAAAACTGCGGGCGATAACCCTGGAAAAATGGAGTATGGCGCCCACCCTCCTCTTTACTCAAAATATAGATCTCGGCAGTAAATTTGGTGTGGGGGGTAATAGAGCCTGGCTTGGCTAACACTTGGCCACGCTCGACTTCCTCACGTTTGGTACCTCGTAACAGTACCCCAACATTGTCGCCCGCTTGGCCTTGATCAAGCAGCTTCCTAAACATTTCTACACCAGTACAAACAGTCTTGTCTGTAGGCTTTAAGCCGACAATCTCAATCTCCTCACCCACCTTAACAACGCCACGTTCAACCCGACCAGTGACAACAGTGCCACGTCCGGAAATAGAGAATACGTCTTCTACCGGCATGAGGAAGGCGCCATCTAGGACGCGTACCGGCTCAGGAATATGGTTGTCCAACGCATCTGCTAGCTTGTGTATGGACGGTTCACCAATGTCTCCCTGGTCACCTTCGAGAGCCTTCAGGGCAGAACCAACAACGATCGGGGTGCTGTCACCAGGAAAATTGTATTTGGTGAGTAATTCACGTACTTCCATCTCAACTAACTCTAGTAGTTCAGCATCATCTACCATGTCAGCTTTGTTCATGTAGACAACAATGTAGGGTACACCTACCTGGCGTGCAAGCAAAATGTGTTCGCGTGTCTGCGGCATGGGACCATCGGCAGCTGATACAACCAGTATGGCACCATCCATTTGCGCCGCACCAGTAATCATGTTCTTGACGTAGTCAGCGTGGCCAGGGCAATCAACATGAGCATAGTGACGTTTCTCAGTTTCGTATTCGACGTGGGAAGTATTGATAGTAATACCACGGGCCTTCTCTTCCGGTGCCGAATCAATCTGAGCAAAGCTTTTCGCTTCACCACCATATTTCTTTGCCAATATCATTGTGATCGCAGCCGTCAGCGTAGTTTTACCATGGTCTACGTGACCAATCGTGCCTACATTTATATGCGGCTTCGTCCGCTCAAATTTGCTTTTTGCCATGATTGTTTCCTTTTCTAATACGCCTTTAGTATCCTGGTTTGTGGACTAATAAGCTTATGGAGCCCATGGCCAGGATTGAACTGGCGACCTCTCCCTTACCAAGGGAGTGCTCTGCCACTGAGCTACATGGGCAAGCACTGTTGCAACTTAATCGAGAATATCTATCCCTACAAAATCCCTCAAATTCAAATCTGGAGCGGGTGAAGGGAATCGAACCCTCGTCATAAGCTTGGAAGGCTTCTGCTCTACCATTGAGCTACACCCGCATCTAGCAATCAATTCAGATAGAAAGAACCAACCATGTCAATTTATTGTAGAACTGGCCATTGCCCCCCAAGCAGACTCATCGTGATTACCAACACTGCCTTCCCTACATTCTTACAACCACCTAATTTGGTGGAGGGAGAAGGATTCGAACCTTCGAAGGCAGTGCCGTCAGATTTACAGTCTGATCCCTTTGACCGCTCGGGAACCCCTCCAAATCAAACCGTTTATTATGAATGTATTATGGGTATAAGTCAACGCACTTTCAGTGCACTGTAGTCATACATTATAAGACGCATTGAATGTTTTTTATTTTCACAATCCAATTTCTGTAGACGAAAAAAGTAGCATCAATCTGACGCTACCTGTTAAGGTTTTATCGCATAATCAAGCAGGCCACATTAAAACTCATTTATATTTTTTTCAATAAATGCTCTGAAGATTAAGTGAGTATTTTGTAGTCACCCCCCTTTTTTTCATAATGGACAAGCGATAATTTTAGTAGCCTTGATTTAATCGGACCTATCTCCAACATTCTATTTTCAAACTACCTTTCTAAAACTAATCTACGATCATAGCTTAATGGGTACATGGCGCTTGACGTGGTAAAATGAAATTTACTTGAAGGAGCATGACATGGAAAGCAACGAACGAAACAGAATTGTTGATGCCGCTCTCGAACTTGGCGAGCAACAGTCATGGGAAGCCGTGCGTCTCCACGCTGTAGCAGCAGCGGCAGGTACTTCGCTTGACAAAGAACGACTATATTTCCGCGAAAAAGAAGACTTAGTGGACGCATGGTTTGACCGTGCCGATAGCGCGATGCTTCAGGAATCCGAAGCACCAGATTTCCAAGTACTTAGTCCACGGAAGCGTCTGCACCGTCTGATTATGACTTGGCTCGCCACCCTGGCTCCCCATCGCAATGTGACGCGCCAAATGATTTACGGCAAAATGGAACTAGGTCACGTGCACATTCAGATTCCAGGACTCATGCGAATCAGCCGAACAGTACAATGGATACGCGAAGCCGCCCATCTTGATGCTACCTATGCACGACGAGCATTGGAGGAAACTGGACTCACTAGCATTTACCTTATGACTTTTTTTTACTGGATGAAAGACAATACACCAAGCTCGGAAAGAACCAGTTGTTTTCTCGACTGGTTGCTTGGAACGACCGAAAGACTAGATCAATTATTGTGTGGGAGTGTTTGCAGTTTTACCGCAAAAGAAACTACCAGTACCATGCCCACAAAACAAACAGGCTCAACCCAACCTAAGAAACTGGCCAAAAAAAAGTCGAAACCGCTCTGAGACATTATTGTGAAGACTAGAATCCGCCAACTGTATGACCCTACAAACATTACTTTTCTGGGCTCCCACCTACTCAAGAGCTAGGAATAGTTTC
The DNA here is from genome assembly GCA_036477105.1 of Nitrosomonadaceae bacterium. Taxonomy (GTDB): domain Bacteria; phylum Pseudomonadota; class Gammaproteobacteria; order Burkholderiales; family Nitrosomonadaceae; genus BJGV01. The sequence continues at coordinate 2,734 of JAZGCR010000075.1, forward strand.
TTAGCGCCCCACTTCGTGTGGATACGCTTACCCATGCCTTAAGCGGAGCATTGTTGGCCCGCGCTACTGCGCCTGCGGTGCCCCGTCCTGACCAACTCAACCTTCGCCTCCGCATGACAGCGGGATTCTTGTCTGCAGCATTTCCCGATAGCGATTTTGTTTTGCGCTTGGTGGATACACTCACCTACCTGAATCTTCACCAGGGCGTAACCCATTCCATCATTCTGCTACCTTTGTGGGCTCTGTTGCTGGCGGTGTTGTTTTCCTTTTCCACACAGCGCCGCTATTCCTGGCATGCGTTTTTCGGCATCGTCTCACTGGGGATCGCAATTCATATCGTAGGTGATTTGTTCACTGCATATGGAACCATGATACTCGCACCGCTTACCTCGTGGCGCATATCCCTACCGGTTATATTTCTGCTTGATCCCTTCTTTACCACAATTATCACAGTGGGTCTCGTAGCTGCTATCTTTTGGCCCCAAAAACGCCACATTGCCAGTACCGCGCTAATCGTTCTTGGATGTTATGTGGGCCTACAAATGACGCTGCATCAGCAAGCAATTAGGGTTGGTGAGGTGTACGCGAAAGATCACGGCTTGAGTGGAGCGACAAGTTATGCCCTTGCACAACCGTTGATGCCATCTAACTGGAAAATTATCGTGAGTCATAATAATAGCTACTATGAAGCGCTGGTAAGCTTGTTGAACACCCAAAGTTTCACTTCACCTAATCTACCAGTAGGTACCCTAGCCACAATCGCCACCTCTTATCAACCAGTCTCTAGAGCAGTATGGAAACATCACTTACGACTTGGCGAGTTGTCATCACAAGAAACATTTGTGCATGAAGCTTGGAATAACGCAGCGCTCGCTGATTTTCGCCGCTTTGCGCGATACCCTGCACTCGATCAGATCGAGGTCAGTAACGGCGGGGTCTGTGTCTGGTTTGTTGATCTAAGGTTTACATTGCCTGGGCTTGCACCTTCCTTCCGCTACGGTCTTTGCCGCTCCAGAATTTCGGATCAGTGGAAACTTGAACGAAAACATGGGGCCTTTTTTATAGATTGACTTCCAGCTCCTAGCTCGTTTGTTTTCCCTTTCCAACCGAAATCGGACGATTAACTGAGTTTTATCAAATAGCCTCTCGATTAATTCCAATAAAGACTGCCTCGCAAAGCGACACAAAATTGTTACAATCTCGTATCTATTTACCCGGCACTTACGTAGAGAAAATCTGGGCACTGGGAAACAAAAGTTTTACTAGTCTAGCTACACTCAACCTCTAACTCCCATTTTCAACCTAAATCGGTCGCTCGTTAAATCAACGTTTCCGTTCAACAAATCACTGAACGACGCTATATGTAACTCTACTTTGAATGCGCAATACTCTCAGTCAGCACATGCATGTTAATCGAAAGCGAGGTGTGACTCACTGTCACATGCGGCAATTTGCCACATTCCCAAGTTACTGAAATCGTGTCTTAATGTCCGTTCAAAATTAATCCGAATTTATTTGATGTCATTTACGTAGTAAGCGGGTATGTCTATATTCTTTCATCGAAGCGGTATGAAGCTAATTATGAATCAAACGAAAAAACATATTTTGCGATGTTTTTTAGCATCAACGTTTGCTGTTTATAGTAACGCAGTTTTGGCTCATCACGGTTCAATAGGGTTTGGGATTGGTACCGCGTCTCCGATTATTACACAAACGGGCATAACCCTCCCTAAGGGTAAGATTGCAACGGGCCTAATTACTGAATTTATAGAATTTGATAATGTTTCAGCTGGCAGATTACTCGCCATAAGTGGTGCTGCTCCGAGTGAACCTCGTAGTGATGTTCACAGTACGAAATCTCGTACAATCCCATCAGTGTTTGCAGCGATTGGCGTGACCGACGACTTAACATTGGGCACTAGATTTTCTTATGTGCGACGTGATGATTTACTCTCAGCACATGAATTTGGTGAAGAATTTCTTGACCAAGGCAATCCTGATGGGTTTGGAGGTGTTTCAGTCTTCGGTCAGTACCGCATCTTTCATTCTGAGGATGATTTAAATCATCTGTCATTAGTCGTGGCTCTTAAAACCCCTTCCGGGGCAACTCGCCAACGTGATAAGGCTGGGAGACTAATTGAAGTACACTCTCAACCCAGCGGTGGCTCATGGAATCCTTCTGTCGGTTTTTCCTTTACACGTGCCATGGGAAAGTTCTCGTTTGATTCCAACGTTCTCTATACCGTTGCAACCTCAGGGGCACGACATACTGACCTTGGAGATATTTTTGATTATAATTTTGCGCTTTCTTATGCCTTTGTTGGTGAAGCAAAAGATGCTCTATTCTCTTCCAGCAACAAGTCGCAGTGGACAGGTATTTTGGAATTAAATGGTACCTGGCAAGACCACCTGAGAACCCATGGCGTGAGTAACCCAAATTCGGGAGGTAGTATCGTTTATATCTCACCGGGAATTAGATATTCTGGTGGGCGCAACTGGAATACTGCTTTATCGATCGGAACACCAATAGTGAAAGACACCAATGGTTTTCAAACAGACCCAGGCTACCGGATTACTTTTCGCTTCGTTATTGTATTAGATCCCTTTGAACACGAACACTCTTAAATAGTAACGTTAATTGTGTTCCTGTAGATTTTGAATTAATCTGAATAAATATCTCTGATTACCAAATCATGGAACACCCCGTTCAAATCCACAGTTTAAAATCTGAGAAGAGATTCTTTAGACGCTTCCTCCTAATTGGTAATCTGCTGCTCAGTTGTATATTGCTAGTCTGCTCTATGGCAATTAGCACGGCGAGCTATGCTGAACATGATTCTTCCAAAGGTGGCACAGCTGATTACACACACTATCATCAAGGCGGAGGTATGCGTGTCACTGCCACTTTTGGTCCAGATGGACGGTTATGGCGGATCGTGCCGGAGAAAAGGTTTATCTATGTAGATTATTCAACTGATCTAGGCAAAAGTTTCAGTACGCCTGTGCGCATCAATAGACAACCACAGCACATCAAAGTAAGCAGACAAAATCGTCCTGACATCGCCGTAGATCATTCTGGTCGGATCACCGTTATTTATACAGCTGATAGTACGCAGCCAATGACTCAATTCTTCAGTAAATCTACCGATAATGGCCGCAGTTTCACTATACCAATTCCCTTGAGTAAAGCAGCTTCTAAAGCAATTTCTATGCAGGGTCGGTTAGCCTTAAGTCCATCTGGTCAGGTTTATGTTTTCTGGCTTGACGAACGTGACCGCACTGACTGGAGGCAACCCGGATACGCAATGTATTCCACTATTATTGACAGTGGAAGCAGTTCTAATCTAGTTAATCGGAAGCTAGCAGACACCTTGTGCGAATGTTGTCGTATTGCCGTATCTTTTGATAACGATAACCAACCTATTTTATTTACGCGCTTCATTTATCCGAACAACATCCGTGATCATGGTCTTCTCCAAATGCGACCTAAAGGAGAAAAACCACTTTCTTGGCGCGTTACCTTTGACCAATGGAAGATCAGAGGCTGCCCGGAACATGGGCCTGCATTTTCTATTGGTGACAATAGCCGATACCATATAGCCTGGTTTACACAAGGCAGTGTCCGTCAAGGGTTGTTCTATGCTTATTCGTCCGACCAGGGCCGACATTTTTCAAATCCGCTATCGTTCGGCACACCGGAAAATATGCCTGGCTATCCGGACATCATGGCTAATGGGAAGCAAGTCTTCCTGACGTGGACTGAATTTGACGGGACCAAAATGCAACTTCTAGTTATGCGGTCATTCGATATGGGGCGGAACTGGTTGTCGGCCAAGTCAATTGCAGAAAGCTCAGCGGGTTCTGACATCCCATTTTTACTAAGGAGTACTAAAGGTGTTTTCGTATCGTGGAACAGCAAGGATGAAGGTTATCGTCTCATTCCTCTAGATTGAAATATCCAGACCAAAAACTTGTTCCTTAATGGGGAAGAAGTA
>JAZGCR010000076.1:0-2106 GCA_036477105.1 Nitrosomonadaceae bacterium
CCCTGCAAATCTGCCAGCACCCCTACAGCATGACCGGCAGATCGTGCCAGCGAACGAGTCAATTCAGCAATTTCGATATGTTCTTCCTTGGTGCCGTGAGAAAAATTGATGCGTACTACATCTACCCCGGCCTGAATCATTTGTCCCAGAATTTTCGGGTTGCTAGATGCTGGGCCAAGGGTTGCCACAATTTTTGTTCTTCGGAGCATTTTCTAGTAAGGAGTTAAATGTTTAGTACATGTTAACATGCGCGCTTTTCCAATATTTCCACTGCGGGTAATTTTTTGCCCTCCAGAAACTCTAGGAACGCGCCACCAGCAGTTGAAATGTAGGATATCTTGTCATAGATGTTGTACTTTTGGATTGCAGCGATAGTGTCACCACCGCCTGCAAGTGTGAAGGCTTTAGTGTTGGCGATAGCCATAGCAATGGTTTTAGTGCCGGCTCCAAATTGATCAAATTCAAACACACCAACTGGACCATTCCACACCACGGTTCCAGCTTTCATGATAATGTCGGCTAACTCTTGTGCGCTCTTTGGTCCAATGTCGAAAATCATCTCCTCATCAGTAACCGCACTAGCATCTTTCAATACAGCCGGTTCATTCGCATTGAATTTCTTTCCGACTACAACATCCACGGCGATAGGAATTGAGGCATTACGTTTCGCCATTTTATCCATCAAGGTTTTAGCGGTAGAAACCAGATCATCTTCGCACAAGGATTTTCCAATATTTTTGCCAGTAGCTTTAAGAAAAGTATTGGCGATGCCACCACCAACTACCATTTGATCTACCTTCTCGGACAAAGACTCAAGCACAGTCAGCTTGGTTGAGACCTTGGAACCGCCAACGATAGCAACCATAGGCCGTTCCGGGTTTAACAAGGCTTTGGTTAGTGCTTCTAGTTCTTCCGTCAACAGGATGCCAGCACAAGCCACAGGAGCATACTTAGCAATGCCATGGGTTGAGGCTTGTGCACGATGCGCGGTGCCGAAGGCATCCATTACGAACACGTCGCATAGCTTAGCGTATTTTTGCGCGGTTTCGTCTATGTTTTTCTTTTCACCTTTGTTAAAGCGGCAATTTTCTAATACCACCAGATCACCATCTTCAACTTCAAATCCGCCCTCTACCCAATCTTTGATTAAACGCACAGGTTGGTCTAGACGTGTAGCAATGTTGTCAGCAACCGGCTTGAGAGAGTTTTCTTCGGACCATACACCTTCTTCAGGCCGGCCTAGGTGAGAGGTCACCATCACTTTGGCTCCTTGTTTCAAGCAGTAATCAATCGTGGCCATGGAGGCAGTGATACGTGCGTCAGATGTTACCACTCCGTCTTTGATCGGCACGTTGAGATCAGCACGAATGAATACTCGTTTATTTTTGAGATTAAGATCAGTAAGTTTGATGACTGGCATAGGAGATCCAAATATATCTGATGAGAAGAATAACTTGAGGGCTATCGATCACACTTTCACTTAAGTGAGACTGTGCAAGACATGAGAAAAAATCAGATGTTTATATCCCACTTAATAACTACTTACCATACATTACTTATCATAAAACTACTTGGCGACGACGCGCACCATCTCAAGAATCTTACTGGAATAGGCCCATTCATTGTCATACCAAGCGACAACCTTAACAAAAGTCTTGTCCAGGGACATACTAGCTCCCGAGTCAAAAATAGAGGTGCAGCTGTCACCCCGGAAGTCAGTGGAAACGACTTTTTGGTCGGTATAGCCGAGCACACCCTTCATATCCCCCTCGGATGCGGTCTTCATAGCTGCACAGATTTCGGCGTAGGTGGCTTCCTTGTTCAATTCCACAGTGAGGTCCACTACGGACACATCAGAGGTGGGTACACGAAAGGCCATGCCAGTGAGCTTCTTGTTCAATTCTGGGATAACTGCTCCAACGGCCTTGGCAGCACCGGTTGAGGACGGGATGATGTTTTCGAGAATACCACGTCCGCCTCGCCAATCCTTGTTGGAGGGACCGTCGACGGTTTTCTGGGTGGCAGTAGCGGCATGCACGGTAGTCATCAAACCACGCTTGATACCAAAGGTATCGTTTAGTACCTTGGCGACAGGGGCAAGACAGT
>JAZGCR010000077.1:0-3634 GCA_036477105.1 Nitrosomonadaceae bacterium
GTACAATTTAAAATTTCGCAGTATTGTTCCAGATATGGCTTGGTACTAGGCGCGATAATCAAGAGCTCCGTACGATATAGATAGACAATCTGCCCCGTCAATACGACCAAAAGAAATATGCTAATAAGCCCCCATATACGCGAGGACCTAGGTAGCAGCGCAGCATCGAAAGTGTAGTTTTCCTGCGATGCATTAGTCACATCTGATGCTTCCGGAATCGACTCTTCCTCAGCTGACATCTCTGTGGCCAGTGCCTCCAATGTTCCTACTTTAGCAGTTATTCCAGAATCAGGTTGTAACACCGTTTGGTCAGATGAAACTGGTACCGAAAGATCGTTCGCAGATGTTGCCTCCCGTGTGTTTTTTTGTGTTCCCGTATCCGGCGCCTTTAAGAAATCATCGGTTTCTGACTCCTTCACCGTAGTCAGAGCGGCAAAGCTATTGAAAACTTGGGAACAATGTCCACAACGTACGTTGCCACCTTGCATCTCCAAATGCTGTGGGGTTACCCGAAAGGCAGTGGCACAGTTAGGACAACGAGTAACCAACGCCATAATATTTGTTTTCCAAAAATAATTTCACTTTCTTGTTCCTATCAGTAGCGCCCAGCCTTCCTGCTCCCTTGCGAGGCGCATCCTAAACCATTGTCGGTAGGTGCGTTCTACTTCTTTTACTTGTTCCTTGAGTATGCCAGAAAGAACAATGCACCCTTTATTACTAGTAGCGCACGTCAGTGTCGGAGCAAGCAGGATCAGGGGATTGGCAAGTATATTTGCAACAACCACATCTGCCCACGCATCGATTGTCTGATCTGCCCTGGTCATAAAACTAGTTGTATAAAACTTCGCTTTCTTTCGATTACATTGATTGCGCGCAGCATTGTCATGGCTTGCTTCCACCGCGCGAGGATCTATATCTATTCCTACCACACGGCCCGCACCCAGTTTCAGCGCGGCAATGGCTAGTATGCCGGATCCGCAACCATAATCGAGAACATCTTCGCCGCCTCGTAAATTTTCGTCAAGCCAGGCTAAGCACAATTGGGTAGTAGGGTGGCTACCAGTACCAAAAGCTAGCCCAGGATCGAGCATCAGATTAATGGCCGCAGGATCAGGCACTTGATGCCAACTAGGCACAATCCACAACCTTGATGATATTTGAATGGGACCAAATTGCGACTGCGTAAGCCGCACCCAATCCTGCTCCTCCACTTGTTTCAAGCGGTAGGTAGGCAGAGAGGGGAGCTGGGCGACTTGTGCCACGGTTTGCACTATTGTAGACACATCTGCACCTGCATCAAACAGAGCAGTTATTTCTACCGTAGGCCAGATTTTTTCTGGGAATTCATCCAGCTCTTCAAACAAGAACTGCTTGTGCTGATTTCCGATAGCGGCTTCGTGAATGTCTGCTGACAAGGCCCCAAGTTCAATTAATGCATCGCTCAATGCTTCGGCATGAGCAGCGCCAGTCTCAATAGTGAGAGCAGTCCAAGACATATTAAAGCATGGATAAAATTTGTTTGGGTGAGCCAAACCCGCTTAGCATATGAGCCGTATCGCGTTTATTTAGTCTGTATCTGTAAGCATCCAAGCAATTTGTGACGAAAAGTCATCTCTAACCTTGTTTGTTATGTTGCGCAAGCATCTGCTCGAGATAATGAATGTTAGTGCCGCCACGCAAAAACGCTGCGTCATACAATAAATCAAGATGTAATGGAATATTGGTCATAATCCCTTCAACTACCATTTCCGACAGTGCAATACGCATACGAGCAATAGCTTGGTCACGATTATCACCATAGGCGATTACTTTACCGATCAAGGAATCGTAGTGCGGTGGCACTATGTAATTATGATAAACATGGGAATCAACACGAATGCCAGGGCCACCGGGTGCATGATACCGAGTAATACGGCCAGCACATGGAATAAGCTTATAAGGATCTTCGGCATTAATTCGACACTCAATGGCGTGCCCCTTTTGCACGATATCCCGCTGTCGAATCTGAAGCTTTTCGCCTGCGGCAACACGAATCTGCTGCTGTACCAAATCAATGCCGGTAACTGCCTCGGTAATGGGATGCTCTACCTGCAAACGCGTGTTCATTTCAATGAAATAAAATTCTTTTTTCTCAAACAGGAATTCGAACGTACCTACACCACGATAACCAATGCGGCGACAAGCATCAGCACAGCGGGATCCTATCTTATCGCGCAGCCTTGTAGGAAGACCAGGGGCTGGTGCTTCCTCGATGATTTTCTGGTTGCGGCGCTGTATCGAACAATCCCTTTCTCCTAGGTAGATAGCGTTGCGATGCTCGTCAACTAGAACCTGGAATTCGATATGCCGCGGATTTTCCATAAATTTTTCTGCATATACCATGGGATTACCAAATGCTACCTGTGCTTCGTTGCGAGTCATGATGACCGCATTCGGTAGCGCCGCTTCAGTGTGCACCACTCGCATTCCACGCCCGCCACCACCACCTGATGCCTTTATGATAACTGGATAACCAATGGCACGGATAATTCCCTTAACCTCCTCAGGAGATTCCGGTAATACGCCGTCGGAACCAGGGACACAAGGTACACCAGCTTTCTTCATGGCGTTTTTAGCATTAACCTTATCGCCCATTAGGCGAATAGTTTCAGGACGTGGGCCGATGAAGACAAATCCGCTTTTTTCCACCCGCTCAGCAAAATCAGCATTCTCTGCAAGAAATCCGTAACCGGGATGAATAGCTTCGGAATCGGTTACTTCTGCTGCGCTGATAATTGCAGGGATATTGAGATAACTCTGATCTGAAGGTGCTGGCCCGATACAAACAGACTCATCGGCGAGTTTCACATATTTTGCTTCGGTATCTGCCTCGGAATGCACTGCCACCGTTTTGATGCCCATCTCCCGGCAAGCGCGCTGAATTCGCAAAGCGATCTCGCCACGATTGGCTATAAGTATTTTCTCAAACATATTTATCTAGGTCGACTCTATTTTGACCGGCGAGGATACAAATTGCCCTTTCAAACCTCTAACCCCAAAAAAAAATGATCCTGTGAAAATCATTCAATCACGAACAATGATTCACCGTATTCCACAGGCTGACCATTCTCAATCAAGATTGCTTTGATAGTGCCATCCTTGTCAGATTCAATTTCGTTGAGGAGTTTCATCGCTTCAATGATGCACAAGGTATCGCCCACCTTAACCGTCTGCCCCACCTCCACAAATGGGTCACTGCCAGGGGTGGATGCACGATAAAACGTTCCTACCATAGGCGATTTCACTACATGGCCCTCTGGTAACCTCTCTCCGGCTTCCGTTGTAGCTATGGTTGCTGACGCGGGTGCGGCAGATGCCACGGACGGCGGCACAGCAACATGGCTCTGCGTTCCAGCTGTAGACTTGCTAATACGAACCCTTTCCTCTCCTTCGGTGATCTCTAATTCGGCGATGCTCGATTCTTCAACCAAATCAATTAATTTCTTAAGTTTCCTCAGATCCATAACAGCCCTCCCAAGGCGATATCCTATTTAAGGCACATATGGCACATATAAATAATAAAATTTTGGATAACTATTGTACGGTTTTCGTATTTACCCCATTTCGTTGCAATACTGCATTGCCAAGAATTGTG
>JAZGCR010000078.1:0-7109 GCA_036477105.1 Nitrosomonadaceae bacterium
CACGTAGCTGAAAACCACAGGCTGCGAGTAAAGAGCAGAGCACAATAAGCAACATTTCTTTCATGGTTTATCCTCAAGCCCAAATTGAGTACTTATATCACAATGTTTACTAACCGTCCTGGAACCACAACCACTTTCTTCACTACATGCCCAGCAACAAATTTTTGTACCTGATCGTTATCCAGTGCGATGTGTTCGATAGCTGCACGTTCTGCATCTTTGACAACGCGTATCTTGCCGCGAAGTTTACCATTGACTTGCACCACCATTTCAATTTCGTCTTGTACTAGCACCGCACTGTCTGCCTCTGGCCACGGTTGGTCGAGCAGCTCAGTTCCTGGTTTGAGTTCTCGCCACAATGCATGGCAGATGTGGGGAACAATGGGAGAGAGTAACAGCACGATACTCTCCAGTGCCTCTTGTATCAGATTACGGGAGGTTGCGTCGGAAGCGTGAACTTTTGCGAGAGTGTTCATTAATTCCATCACAGCAGCAATCGCGGTGTTAAAAGTGTGGCGTCTTCCGAGGTCATCGCCGACTTTTGCAACGGTACGATGCAATTGAAAGCGGAGGGACCTGAGCTCAGTAGAAAGGTCGTTGTTGATTCTGGGTTCAATTGTGCCCTGTTGCAGATGATTGTACACTTGCTTCCATAGCCGATTCAGAAAACGGAATGCGCCATCTACTCCAGCATCCACCCATTCCAGTGTTTGTTCGGGAGGACTGGCAAACATTATGAACAGTCGTGCAGTGTCAGCACCATATTTATCTACTAGCTTCTGTGGGTCAATACCATTATTTTTGGATTTCGACATAGTACCAACGCCACCGAATTCTACAGGCTGGTCATCCGTACGTAGAATTGCACCACTACGTTTTCCTTGTTCGTCTGTTTGAATATCAACATCGACCGGATTGAAGTAAGTGATGCGCCCGGTTTTTGTTTTTCGAAAGAAAATCTCGTTCAATACCATACCCTGGGTTAGCAAATTTGCGAAAGGTTCGTCAAATTTTACCAATCCTAGATTGTGCATGACCTTACTCCAAAAACGCGAATACAGCAGATGTAGAATGGCGTGCTCAATACCACCGATATATTGATCTACTGGCAGCCAATAATTTGCGCGTGCATCGGTTACGGCTTTGTCTTGGTCGGAACATGCATAGCGAATGTAATACCAAGATGAATCAACAAAAGTATCCATGGTGTCCGTCTCACGTCTTGCAAGTTTGCCGCATTGCGGGCAGTCACACGCGTAAAATGACGGTGTTCTTGCCAGTGGATTACCGGAACCATCTGGAACTAAATTCTCCGGTAACACTACTGGAAGTTGCTCATCTGGTACTGGTACGACACCACAGGTGTCGCAGTGAACAAGGGGAATCGGGCAGCCCCAATAGCGTTGGCGAGAAATACCCCAGTCACGCAAACGGAACCTGGTTCTCTTAGCTCCCAAACCCAAAGCAGATAAATCAGAAGCGATAGCATCAACTGCTGTTTGAAATTTCAGGCCATCATATTTACCGGAATTAATGCACATTCCTTGCTTGGAGCTGTACCAGTCTTTCCATTGCTCAATGCTGAATTCAAAATATGAGCCTGATTGGGAGTCAGCTGGTGCTGAAATAACTTGTTTAATAGGCAGGCTGTATTTCTTCGCGAACTCAAAATCACGTTCGTCGTGTGCAGGTACGGCCATCACCGCACCTTCGCCATAGCCCATCAGAACATAATTAGAAATCCATACAGGTAGTTTTGAACCAGTTAGTGGATGAACAACAAATAACCCTGTGGCCATACCTTTCTTTTCCTGAGCAGCAAGTTCCGTTTCCATAATGGCACTGTGCTTACACTCTACGATGAATGTAGCTAGATCTCGATTGTATTTCGCCGCGTGGAGCGCAATTGGGTGCTCTGCCGCCACCGCCACGTAAGTTGCACCCAGCAAGGTATCAGCGCGGGTGGTGAAGACTTCTATAGCTTGTGGCGTGTTGGATGCGGCATCGGCAGGAAAAGTAACATTCACACCAAAACTTCTACCAATCCAATTGGCCTGCATAGTTTTTACACGCTCTGGCCAACCGGACAATTTATCGAGGTCACTGAGTAGTTCTTCCGCATATTGGGTAATACTGAGGTAGTAGCCGGGAATTTCGCGTTTTTCAATCAATGCACCGGTACGCCAACCACGTCCGTCTACCACCTGCTCGTTGGCCAAAACGGTCTGATCTACTGGATCCCAGTTCACTACTTGAGTTTTCTTGTAGGCAATACCTTTTTCCAGCATTCGTAGAAACAGCCATTGATTCCAGCGGTAGTAATTTGGCTTGCAGGTGGCGAGTTCCCGATTCCAGTCTATTGCTAACCCCAAACTCTGTAACTGTTTGCGCATGTAGGCGATGTTGTCGTAAGTCCACTGTGCGGGTGGTACTTTGTTTTGCATTGCTGCATTTTCTGCAGGCAGGCCGAAAGCATCCCAGCCCATGGGTTGCAGCACGTTGCAACCCCGCATACGGTGATAACGCGACAGCAGATCACCAATGGTGTAATTACGCACATGTCCCATGTGCAGTTTTCCGGATGGATAGGGGAACATTGAGAGGCAGTAATATTTTTGCTTGCCTGGAATCTCAGTAGCTTTGAAAGCGTCGATTCTATCCCAGTAACGCTGAGCATCTAGTTCAATTTTCTGTGGATTATATTTTTCATGCATAAAATTACTCACCGTTGAGTAGATAATTATAACGTGAAGGATTCTTGGTTACCGCCTTTGCACGCATTTTTACCACCGTATCTTATATGTGTAAAAATTACATTTGATTCAGAAACCGGTCAGTCCTTCTGAAATTTATTACAAATTATAAGGTTTCATAAGTAATGTTTGATTTTCTTGCTCATCCAATAATAAAAGCCGTATCATAACAACAAAGAAATCTGACTATTTCGCCATTAGGAGTTTTGTTAAGGCCTACGAGCTTGCGGCCAGTTTTTTTGTCCGTGCTATTTGTAACCACTGTTCCAGGAGAAATCTTGCATGTCACAAAAACACCCTGTTATTGCCATCACAGGATCGTCTGGCGCCGGCACATCAACGGTCAAAACCAGTTTTGAGCATATCTTTCGTCGCGAAAAAATTAATGTTGTTGTGGTAGAAGGTGACAGCTTTCATCGCTACGACCGTGATGGGATGAAGAAAGCCATAGCTAAATCAGAGAAAAAAAACGGTCATCCCATTAGCCATTTTGGTCCTGAGGCCAACGAATTCGATAGACTTGAAGCGCTCTTCAAGGAATACGGCAAGAGTGGCAGCGGTAAGACTCGTCTGTATTTACATAACGATGAAGAAGCTGCGCCTTACAAGCAAAAGGCAGGCACGTTCACTCCTTGGTCATCGATTGCCCATGGTTCTGATATGCTGTTTTATGAAGGCCTACATGGTGGGGTAAAGAGCGATACTGCTGATGTCACTAAATATGTGGATTTACTGGTAGGAGTTGTTCCTATAGTTAATTTGGAATGGATCCAGAAGATCCATCGCGATATGAATGCGCGCGGTTATTCGGTGGAGGCAGTAACTCACACTATCTTGCGACGCATGCACGATTACGTGTATTACATTACCCCCCAGTTCTCGCGCACTCACATCAATTTTCAGAGGGTGCCGACTGTTGACACATCTAACCCATTCATCGCACGGGAAATTCCAGTATTGGATGAGAGCTTCTTCGTGATTCGTTTCCGAGAACCTAGAAGCGTGGACTTCCCTTATCTGCTTTCCATGATTCACGATTCTTTTATGTCGCGCCCGAACACTATTGTTGTTCCCGGTGGAAAAATGGGGCTGGCGATAGAGCTGATATTGGCGCCACTAATTCTTAATCTGGTGGCGAGGAGCAACAAGAAGTAAGTAGTCAGGTAGGTTTTCTTGATAAGGAATATTCTAGCAAACTTTGTTTCCTACACGGATGGGCGAAGGCTGTATAATTTCTGTTTAGAATTTACCCCGGAAACAGTCCCTTTCCAATGTCTTTTCTACTTTCCGGTCTCAATACTGAGCAACTCAAAGCGGTCACTCTGCCGCACCAGTCAGCCTTAGTACTGGCAGGTGCGGGTAGCGGCAAAACACGGGTACTCACTACCCGTATTGCGTATTTAATCCATTCTAGGCAGGTTAGTCCTCACAGCATAATAGCTGTCACTTTTACCAATAAAGCGGCAAAGGAAATGCTCACGCGCATTTCCAGCATGCTGCCAATTAATACGCAGGGCATGTGGGTGGGTACTTTTCACGGTCTATGCAATCGCATGTTGCGCGCGCATTATCAGGATGCTGGATTGCCACAAGTTTTCCAGATTCTTGATTCCGCTGATCAGTTAGCGGTTATAAAGCGCACTCTGAAAGGTATCGGTGCAGACGACGAAAAATTTCCGCCACGCCAGGTTCAGTGGTTCATCAACAACGCAAAAGAAGAGGGACTGCGAGGATCCCAGGTCGAAGCCTACGATGACTTCACACGTAAGATGAGCGAGTTCTATTTGGTTTACGAGCAGCAATGTAACAAGGAAGGGATGGTAGATTTTGCTGAACTTTTACTGCGTAGTTACGAATTACTTACTCGCAATGAGATTCTGCGTAGTCATTATAGTGGGCGCTTCAGTCATATTCTAGTAGATGAGTTTCAGGATACCAGCCAACTGCAATACAAGTGGATTAAGCTACTTGCTGGTGTGGGAGCCGCTGTATTTGTAGTGGGTGATGATGACCAAAGTATCTACGCATTTCGTGGTGCTAATACCGGAAATATGAGGGATTTTGAGCATGATTTTCGCATCTCAAAAATTATTAAACTGGAACAAAACTATCGCTCACACGGCAATATACTGGATGCGGCTAATACGTTGATACGCAACAACAGTGGACGTTTGGACAAGAACCTGTGGACTTCAGAAGGCCACGGTGAACCATTGAGAGTGTATAACGCACCGACTGATTTCGATGAGGCTGCGTTCATTGTAGACGAAGTTAAATCGTTGCATGCTGAGGGAGTGGGGTTATCTCAGATAGCATTACTTTACCGATCTAACGCACAATCACGCGTATTAGAACATGCCTTGTTTAACGCTTCGCTGGCTTACCGTGTATATAGTGGTATGCGTTTCTTTGAGCGCCAGGAAATCAAACATGCACTGGCATACTTACGGATGATTGCTAATCCCGATGACGATAATGCATTGTTACGGATTATCAATTTTCCTGTGCGCGGAATTGGCGCACGTAGCTTGGAACAGTTACAGGATTATGCCAAGCAGCAGGGGGGGAGCCTATGGCAAGCGGCGCTAGAGAAATATAGGGGTGGAGCAATTTCTATTCAGGGCTCAGAAGACATAGCTTCGGTTTCGCTTAGCAGGAATAAAAAATTGGGCAAACCAAAGAAAGGGGTTAACAGTTTTGTAGTATTGATAGAGGCGATACAGCAAGGTTGCGTAGAGTTGTCGTTGCCGGAAATCATCGATCATATGCTAGAGCATAGCGGACTTGTAGCACATTATCGCGCCGAGCGCGAAGGGGCTAACCGGCTGGAGAATCTGAACGAGTTGATCAATGCTGCCACCAGCTACATTCAAGAAGCTGAAGATGATAGTCTCGTGGCGTTTCTTGCACATGCATCGCTGGAAGCGGGGGAACACCTGAGTAGTGACAATCAGGATGCACTTCAATTGATGACTGTGCATTCTGCCAAGGGACTAGAGTTTCATAGCGTTTTTCTGAGTGGACTAGAGGAAGGTTTGTTTCCCCACGAGAACAGTCGCAACGAAGCTGGTGGATTAGAGGAAGAGCGTCGTTTAATGTATGTGGCTTTGACTCGTGCACGGCGGCGGTTGTATCTAAGTTTTGCTCAAAACCGTATGTTGCATGGTCAAACTCACTACAATATTCCATCACGCTTTCTGCAGGAAATTCCGGATAGCTTGCTGAAGTGGTTACATCCTGTGCAAAAAAAAGTCATTAGGCAGCAAGTGCCAGGAATTATGGGGCAAGAGTCAGGAACCACAGATCGA
Organism: Nitrosomonadaceae bacterium; assembly: GCA_036477105.1. Lineage (GTDB taxonomy): Bacteria > Pseudomonadota > Gammaproteobacteria > Burkholderiales > Nitrosomonadaceae > BJGV01. Next base: position 6,062 of record JAZGCR010000078.1, read on the forward strand.
GAGTCTGGTATGCTGATTCAGAAGTCTAGACTCAGGATGCAGGGTCGCACATTAGGCATTCGGGACGCGGAGGCATCGCAGTGGTATGTAGGGCAGAGCGTAACTCACGCTAAGTTCGGTATGGGCGTAATCGTCAATTGTGAAAGTGGTGGCGCAGACGCACGCGTTCAGGTCAAATTCAACCACGCTGGAATGAAATGGCTATCGCTGGAATATGCCAAACTGGTTTCCACCTGACTGAGAAAGTTTGGTAAAGAAACGACCGGATTATTCCGACTCAGATGTATCAGCAAATATAGCCTTATAACTCGCATAAATCGAGGCAAACAACGTTGGTATTAGTATGAAAAATCCCAATCCATAGGGTATCGAGGCAATTATTGCCAGAACAATTAACGAGATTGCATAAATTTGAAGGGGTATGAAATTTGATAGGCAGCCAAAGAAGCTCAGTCGCATGGCAGCATATGGGGACATGCGATCAAACATTATCAACAACGGCGCAAACCAAGTAGCCATCATCAGTGGGACAGACAACGCTAGTACTACTAGGGTGGCGGATAACATATTACCTGAGACACGTTTCAACTCAACTTCGTTAACCATCTCTCCCTCTAACCATAAATCCATCAATGTATCGCCTCCTACTAGCATGGCTACGCTGATGATTAGTACCTGTCCCACCAGATAAATTCCTCCCAAAGTGATCAGCGGAGCAGGGTTTGACCGAAATCCTGCAAACAAATGACCAATTTCCAATTCCTCATCTTGTTCAAGAGCTTTGCATCCGGACATCAAACCCGCCATAAACACCGGTGAAAATAGTGTAAAAATAATTTGTCCTATTGTCTGGACGAATGAAAATGCGACGGCAATACCCAGCAAAGTACCACATAGTATGATCCAGATTAGCGGACTACTGCGGAATAGGTAGAAACCATTCACGATCCACTGTAATCCTTGTTTTGCTCCAACTTGTTTTGCTTTCATCTCTCGGCATCTCCTATATACCTAGAGTGGACATTCGTTGTCCAACCTTGATCTAGTA
>JAZGCR010000079.1:0-8737 GCA_036477105.1 Nitrosomonadaceae bacterium
ACAAGAAACTGATTCGCCAGGTTGAAAAATTGTTTCAGGTTGGTGTTGCCTTCCTGTAACAGGATCTACTGATGAATCGACTTTTTGCAGTCATCAATGTACTTGGCGTAGTAATCCTGATATTCGGATTCACCCTTTTGATCCCACTTGGACTTTCACTCTGGCTAAATGACACCGCACATTTTGTTTATTATAAGTCCGCCGCAATTACTATTGCCTTGGGTTTATTGATGTGGATAGTGACGCGTAGATACAAGCGTGAACTACAGGTACGCGACGGTTTTTTATTGGTGGTGCTGGTCTGGTCGGTACTACCAGTATTTGCTACACTGCCGCTGCTATTTCATCTACCAAATCTGAGTTTCACTAAGGCTTATTTTGAAGCTGCTTCCGGACTTACCGCCAGCGGTGGTACGGTTCTTACAGGACTCGACATGCTGCCGCCTTCAATCAATCTTTGGCGTACTGAGATGGTATGGATGGGGGGGATGGGTTTGATTGTGCTGGCAGTAGCCATCCTTCCGCTGCTCGGCGTGGGCGGCAGGCAGATGTTCAAGGCGGAAACGCCTGGACCGATGAAAGACACCAAGCTAACACCACGCATTGCGGAAACCGCCAAAGGCCTGTGGCTAGTCTATGCAGGGATAACGCTTGCTTGTGCCTCTGCATACAAGCTAGCTGGTATGACATGGTTGGATGCGGTGATGCATGCGTTTACCACCATTGGACTTGGCGGTTTTTCTTCCCACGATGCTAGCTTTGCCCACTGGAATTCACCGTTGATCGAAAGTATTGCTATTCTTTTCATGCTAATTGCAGGGATGAATTTCGCCACGCATTTTTTGGTGTGGCGAGAGAAGACCCTCTCACCCTACCGCTACGACCCAGAAGCTGGTTTGTTCATTACCATCATTTTAGTACGCTGCCTTATGCTTACCCTTTACTTGTGGATTATGGGGATTTATCCAGACCTGCTCACTGCATTGCGCTATGCCAGTTTCAACACGGTATCGGTTGCCACTACCACCGGCTATAGTAATACCGATTATAATTTGTGGCCGATTTTTGCGCCATTGTGGATGTTGTTACTTTGTTGTTTCTGTTCTTCATCTGGTTCCACTGGTGGTGGCGTTAAGATGATCCGTGCCCGACTTCTGTTTAAACAGGTATTTCGTGAAATGATCGTAATCATGCATCCCCAAGCGGTCTTACCCGTTAAGCTTAGCAACAGCGTAATACCGAACCAAATTGTTTACGCGGTACTGGCCTTCTTGTCCATCTATATCGCCAGTATCGTCTCCATGACGCTAATCCTTGCCTTTAGCGGACTTGACATTATAACGGCTTTTTCTACAGTGGTAGCATGTATCAACAACCTAGGCCCAGGACTTAATCAAGTCGGTCCTGCCACTACTTTCGCAGGACTCAATAATTTTCAGACTTGGGTATGTAGCTTCGCCATGCTGTTAGGACGGTTAGAGCTCTTTACTTTGCTTGTTGTGTTTATTCCTGCGTTCTGGAGGAAGTAATTACAGAAATTTTCAACCCATGATTCATGGAATTTTACCTAACGCCGCAAGGCTGATATGCTTAAAAGAAGGAAGTTACTAAGACTTGGAGACCACATTCAAAAAATCTAAGGAGTAAAAATGGACGACACAGATGATTTGACAGGTGTTAAAGTCATGGTGATCGATGACAGCAATACTATCCGCCGCAGTGCGGAAATTTTTCTCACCCAGTCTAAGTGCGAAATAATTTTAGCTGCAGATGGATTTGACGCGATGGCTAAAATTATTGATAGTCATCCCGACGTTATTTTCGTTGACATTATGATGCCACGTCTTGATGGCTACCAAACTTGCACTTTAATCAAGAGAAATTCCCATTTTAAATCTACTCCTATCATCATGCTATCAAGTAAGGACGGGTTATTTGATCGAGCTCGTGGCAGAATGGTTGGATCCGATGAATATCTGACCAAACCTTTCACCAAAGAAAGCCTGCTAAAGGCCGTACAAAAATATGCATTTAAGCGTAAGGCAACAGCATAATCAAGTAACCTCAATATTCTTGTGATACAAAATAGGATAACCGAGCAGACTCGGTAATCAGCTTCCACTTACGCTGAGGAGTGGACAAGACCGATTTCGAATTGGTATAAGTTTAAATATGAGTCGAAAGCCCATAGTTATTATCGGCAGCGGGCTTGCGGGCTACGCTGTACTTCGTGAGTTTCGCAAATTTGATGTTAAAGCACCTGTACTAATTCTTTCTGCAGACCATGGTGGGTTCTACACCAAGCCAATGCTGTCGAACGCTTTGGCTACAGGCAAGACACCCGCATCACTCCTGAATAGCAGCGCAGAACGTATGGCCGATCAGATGAAGGCAATGATACGCCCGTATAGTCGAGTGATAACTATCGATCCATCGAACAAAAATCTTGTTTTACAAGATGGTGAAAAACTAAACTACGATCAACTTGTTCTGGCCTTAGGTGCAAATCAGATCCGCCTCCCTCTTGAAGGAAATGGGACAGAAGAAACATTGTCAGTAAATGATCTAGACGATTATCATCGCTTCCGTGATGCGCTGGTAATGAAAAAGGAAATAGCCATTCTCGGTGCCGGGCTGATTGGTTGTGAATTTGCTAACGATCTTGCTGTAGCAGGTTACCATGTGCACGTGATTGACATTAGTGCTCAGCCTCTGGGCAGATTGCTGCCACCGGCAGGCGGCATTTTCCTGCAACGCAGGTTGGAAGCTGCCGGTGTAGTTTTTCACATGGACACAACTACCCAACATGTTGAAAGAGAAGGAGAAAGATTACAACTAACTTTTGCTAATGGAGAAATCATAAAAGCAGATATTTTATTAACAGCAGTAGGACTAGCTCCACGCATTGCTCTTGCGAAAGCGGCAGGTATCGATGTAAATCGCGGCATTGTAGTAAACCGATTGCTGCAAACTAGTTACGAGGACGTTTACGCTTTAGGCGACTGTGCAGAGGTTGATGGCAGGGTACTGCCGTTCGTTATGCCGATCATGCACGCAGCACGCGCCCTTGCAGCGTCCCTGACTAACAAACCAACCCCGGCACGCTACCCAGCTATGCCGGTGTTGGTAAAAACCCCAGCATGCCCAACCGTAGTTTCACCGCCCAAACCCGGTGCAAAAGGTGAATGGCAGATCGAGGAAACTCAAGATGGTGTTAAGGCATTATTCCAAGACGTGGAAAACAAGCTGCTCGGTTATGCACTGCTAGGTGTGGCAGTTAAGGAAAAGAATTTACTTGCCACACGGTTGCCACCGGTAATGGAGTAATTCTAGTTTTTTTGCGTAGCGCAAACTTAGTCAGACAGATTGACTGGCTCGTCCCAGCTTACTAGGATTTGAATTGATCTTGGAAAAATTATAATAATCATATACCTAGATTATATCGTACACCAATAATAATCTTGATCTTTAAAATAAAGGCTATTCGGTAGCGCTTATCATTGCATGGGAAGGGTAAGAATTGACTTAAGCTACAGACGGGGTTAGATTCTTACTGATGCGTGAATGGATTCATACTTCTACTTTTTGGATTGAGTTACACTGATAGGAGAAGATTGTGCAGCGCAGGGATTTTATCAAATTAGCCGGGGCAAGTGCCGCATTATTTCCGATTGCGCCATCAGTTTTTGGTAAGCAAGCTAATCTTTCAAAGTGGAATAGCTATCGCCTGACTTACCAAATCAATCTTCCAACAAAAGGCAAAAGGGCACTTCTATGGCTGCCATTGCCGGATACGACCGATACGTCCCACCAGTTTTCTCAAGGCAGCGTGTGGAGTGGAAATGCGAAAACGGCTAAATTTCACACCATTGCTAAAACAACTTTCCCAGTATTTCACGCTGAGTGGCACGGTGGTGGCCCGCGTAGAGTGACAGTAAGCAGCGTGATCAAGACCCGTGATCGCTTTGTCGATTTGCGCAATTATTCTGAGCAGGGCAAGACCCTAATCCCTGCAGATATAAAACGTTTCCTCCAACCCACCAAGCATGCTCCGCTAAACGGCATTGTACGCATGACTGCTTTGTCTGTCACCAAAGATGCCAACGCCCACACTCCTCTAGAAAAGGCTCGCGCCATTTACAACTGGGTGGTCGATAAGGCCTATCGCGATCAAGCAACACGTGGCGTCGGGCGAGGCGACATCAAATCCATGCTAGAAAAAAACAATTTGGGTGGTAAGTCTGCCGATCTCAATACACTGTTCGTGGGTTTAGCACGGGCTGTAGGTGTTCCGGCACGAAATCAGTACGGAATCCGCATAGATGAATCAGTGACACACAAGTGTCTGGGTAAATTTGGCGATCTGAGTACTGCACAACATTGCCGTGCGGAATTTTATCTCACTGGCTTGGGCTGGGTGCCGGTAGATCCCGCAGACGTACACCAGTTATTGCTAGATGAAAGATTGACACACAATCATCCTAAGGTAGTTTCGTTGAGAGAAAAACTGTTCGGTACGTGGGAGATGAACTGGGTGACGTTTAATCATTGCGATGACATCACACTGGGAAATGACAGCGTTGCGGGCAAGTTACCGTTTTTCATGTATCCCCACGCTGAAATCAGCGGAAAGCAACAGGACAGCTTGGCGCCGGCAGAATTCACTTACAAGATCATCTCGGCAAAATTGGTCGGTACAGGCGTCAAACTTTAGTTCATCTCAGAACTGCCCCTCCTAACGTATAACTTCGCCTCTATCTGCGTTTCTATTGGGGTTATATCCGCACTTGTGGCCACCAGTTAAGACTTAGCTAATTTGAAATTTATATGAAACTAGATACATCGTTCACTTGATCGCTGTATCTATCTAGCGATTCCTGCAAAGATTCCTATACCCTGTTAATTTGAACAGCGCACGTAAATCTTGTGGAATCTGTTAGCAAATTGATGACGCTTGTTTTTTAAGCCTACTCAAAACGCAATAACCTGTCAGCCAGTTCCTATAAATATCGCTTGATTATCATAATGATATCTTGTAATATAATTTACCAGTGGTTTACTGGTTTGAGATCAGCAGTTTCTTGGCTTAAGGGAAATGACTGCTTGGTTTCTGCTACAAGATACAAAAAACAAACTCTAATCTAATAAAGGGGAGCTTAAATGAAAAATTATCTCTGGACAATTGTTTTAGCAGCGTCGGTCACTTCGCTGGTAGGTTGTGCAACTCCAGCTCCATCTGGTGGAGGCTTCAACGCGATACAACTGAGTACTGCGCAGTATGGTCAAAAAGTTGACACATTTGTGATTGTCCAGGATGCCTCGTCATCGATGAATGGCAAATACATGGGACGTTCTAAATTTGATATCGCCAAGGAAACCCTCTCTTATATGAATCAGACGATCCCTCAACTAGACTTTAACGCAGGTCTGGTGGCTTTCAGTGGGGGTTGCTTTAACAACGCTGAAGTGCTCTATGGATTAGCACCGTACGACCGTGATGGTCTTGGTGGTGGCTTAGCTAAACTTACATGCGCAGGCGGCATGACCCCAATGGGCCCGGGTATCAACCACGCTAATAGTAAACTTCTGACAGGGCTTGGGCTCGGACAGATAGCGATGTTTATCGTCAGTGATGGAATATCAGATGCGAGTCATTCTTCTGGCGGTGATGGCGGCAAAGCGGGTGCCCTTGATGCCGCTAAAAAATTGAAAGACCAACTTGGCGATAGGGTGTGCATTTACCCCATCCAAATCGGTAATGAGCCGGGTGGCGAGGAGTTTATGAATAAACTCGCCAAAATCGGAGGCTGTGGTTTTGCATCTAACGCCATGGAAATTTCTTCACCCAAGACCGTGGCCGGTTACGTGATCAAAACCCTTCTTGGACCTGTGGCAGCTGCCCCTGCTGCTGCTGCTGTTGACACTTCTCCCGAAAAAATTACTCTCTCCGCTGATGCGTTGTTCGATTTTGACAAAGCCGTACTGAAATCTAAAGGTAAGCGATCACTGGATAGCCTTATGGCTAAACTGGGGAACGTCAAATATGATGTAATCGTTGCTATTGGTTACACTGACCGCATCGGTTCTGAAGATTACAACAAACAGCTCTCTGTACGTCGTGCCAACGCAGTTAAGGGTTACCTTGTATCGAAGGGTGTTGATGCCAGCAACATTTTTGTTGATGGAAAAGGCGAGGCTAATCCGATAACTGGGACTACATGTGTCGGAAAAGGCATGCAAACTAAAGCACTGATTGCCTGCCTGCAACCCGACCGTCGCGTTGAAATCGAAATTGCCGGTTTACGGAAGTAATAGTTGAAGAAATAATAATAGTTGAAATAGTTCTATCTAGTCACAACAAATAGAACAGAAAATAGATTGAAGCCCTGCCACCGTGCAGGGCTTTTTTTTAGTTATGTTTTGGAGATGTTATTGATGCAAGTGTGCACTCAAAGCCAGGAGCATACTCTGAGTATTGATATCATAGAAAGAGTTAAAGTAGTTATCCCAGTTTACCGTGGCAATGCTTGTATTTCTTCCCCGAACCACATGGACATGGATTATTACGGCCAATCTTTTCACCTTGGCGCACGAACGGCTGATGCGTTCCTTGACTGTCTTTACTACTACCCTCCTCTTCACCTAACGCATTCTCATAAGTCGAGTGGTGATATTGCATGTTCACTGGTGGTCGCGGTGCTTCAGAGGCTGCTTCCACTTGCTGCTCGCTTCTGATCTGCACCATCATGAGTATCTTGGTAACCTCTGATTTAATCCCTTCTTGCATCGCTTTGAACAGGTCAAAAGCTTCACGTTTGTATTCCTGCTTTGGATTCTTTTGTGCATAACCGCGCAAGTGGATACCCTGGCGCAGGTGATCCAATTCTGCCAAGTGCTCACGCCAATGAGTATCGAGAATTTGCAGCATTACTGCTCGCTCGTACTGATGCATAATATCAACACCAACCTTATCTACTTTACGCTGATAATGCTCGTTCGCTATTTCAGTAACACGCTGGCCCAGGTTTTCCTCATTCAACTCAGATTCTTTTTCCAGCCATTCCTGCAACGGCAGTTGCAATTGATATTCTGAGGCAAAAGCCTTTTCTAGCCCTGGAACGTCCCACTGCTCCTCAATACTTTGCGGCGGCATATGGAGGCTGACAAGATTACCCAGCACGTTCCCACGCATTGCTGTAATAGTTTCAGAAATGTCGTGCGATTCCAGTAAATCATTACGCAGCTCATAAATATTTTGGCGTTGCTCATTGGCGACGTCATCGTACTCAAGCAACTGCTTGCGTATATCAAAGTTACGAGCCTCCACTTTACGTTGTGCATTCTCAATTGCTCGGGTGACCCACGGATGCTCAATGGCTTCTCCCTCTGGCATGTTAAGACGCTGCATGATGCTGGCTACACGATCGGAAGCAAAGATGCGCAAAAGTGAGTCTTCAAGTGAAAGATAAAAACGGCTGGAGCCGGGGTCACCTTGACGCCCGGACCGCCCACGTAGCTGGTTATCCACCCGGCGAGATTCATGTCGCTCAGTGCCAATGATGTGTAGCCCTCCCTGTTTCAGTACCTCGTCATGGAGAAGTTGCCATTCCTCGCGTAATTTGGCAATACGCTCAACCTTGACAGAGTCGCTGGTATTCTCGTCTGAGTTGATACGCTCAACCTCAGGCTCTGGATTGCCACCTAACACTATATCGGTACCTCGCCCTGCCATATTAGTTGCTATGGTAATCATCTTCGGACGTCCAGCCTGAGTAATAATCTCTGCTTCGCTTGTATGTTGTTTGGCGTTTAGTAGCTGATGAGGCAGTTTGTGCTGATTTAATAGCCCAGACAGCAATTCGTTGTTTTCAATTGAAGTAGTTCCAACCAAAACCGGTTGTCCGCGCTGGTGGCAATCTTTGATCCCCTGAATAATGGCGCTGTTCTTTTCATCCATAGTGCGAAACACCTGATCCATGCGTTCGTCACGAATCATCGGACGATCAGTTGGAATAATTACGGTCTCCAATCCGTATATTTGCTGGAACTCATAAGCCTCAGTATCTGCCGTGCCTGTCATACCAGCTAGTTTTTTATACATGCGAAAATAATTCTGGAAAGTAATTGAGGCAAGTGTCTGGTTCTCCTTTTGGATTGGAACATTTTCCTTAGCCTCTACCGCTTGGTGCAACCCTTCCGACCAACGCCTACCAGACATAAGCCGTCCGGTAAATTCATCCACTATCACTATCTCACCATCCTGTACTACATAATGCTGATCAAGATGGAACAAAGCATGGGCACGTAATGCTGCATAGAGATGATGCACCAGATTGATGTTGGTAGGACTATAGAGACTGGCTCCTGTCGTCAATAGGCCAGCCTGGGTAAGCATTTCTTCTGCATGTTCAAAGCCTGTCTCACTCAGTAGCACCTGCTGAGATTTCTCATCCACGCTGAAATCACCAGGGCCATCTTCTTTCTCCTGACGGACAAGTTTTGGAATCAGTGTATTTATACGAACGTAAATTTCAGTGTTGCTTTCCGCCTGACCTGAAATAATCAGCGGAGTGCGCGCTTCGTCAATCAGAATAGAATCTACCTCGTCAACAATGGCATAGTTGAGTGCGCGTTGTACTCGCTCAACAGGGTCGCCTACCATATTGTCGCGCAGGTAATCAAAACCAAACTCGTTGTTGGTACCGTAGGTAATATCGGCGGAATAAGCAGTCTGCTT
>JAZGCR010000008.1:0-2109 GCA_036477105.1 Nitrosomonadaceae bacterium
TCACTACCCGCTTTTGATGTTATTGGTAAAAAAGTCGGAAAGAGCATTGCTCATATTGGACTTGGCGGTTGCCCTTCCTTGCTCGATGTATGGGTACTTAAGGGGAATTTTGCAACTGGAGTATGTAAGAAGTTGGCTCAACGTCAGCTGGCATATGTAAAAGATCATGAAATTAAAAAAGTATTTCTTGTTTCTCGTTGGACTACATATACTGATGGGAATTATGAAGGTAAAAAACTTTTCCACCTAGCATTGAATAGAGATGATTCCTTAGATAGGAGCACATCGAGGAAAGCATTTGAACAAGGTCTAAATAAGACAATCAAGGCATACAAAGACCTTGGCGCTGAAGTTTACATTGTGGCTCAGGTACCACAACAGTTACGTAGTACAAAGGAATTTTACTATTCGATGTACGATAGCAATTTCGCTGATGTTCAAAAGTCTGAATTTATTCGGAAATATTCTGTTCCAATTTTTAAACATGCAGCTCTTCAATCTTATACAAGACAGTTATTTGATGGCTACGTCAGCAAAGGTGATATAAAACTAATCAATCTGGACTCAATTTTTTGCGATAATGCCAGATGTATTTTTGGGACCATAAAACAACCCTATTACGTTGATGCTGATCACCTCTCGCCTTTTGGCGTTAATTTAACCATCCCTACAATTATTGAGTTTGCCCGATAAAGAATTAATGTGATACTGGTACGATCTAGTTCAAGCCAACTTTATTCACCATGCTGTAAAGTAGATTAGCTTATCAACTTAGCGTAAGTAGAAAAACAGGTAGCAAAATGAATGCTCTCAGAGTCAAGATTTATGGGGGTCCTTTTTTTGTTTTACAAATACTATTGTGATGCCGGAAATATCTAGTCAGATTGCCTCTGCCGTTTCTCTGTTAAGGGCAGGCAAAATAGTAGCCTTCCCGACAGAAACCGTCTATGGTTTGGGTGCGGACATCTCTATTCCATCTGCAATAAACCGTGTATTTGAAATCAAAGGAAGGCCTGCTAATCACCCTCTAATTGTTCATTTTCCTGAAATGTCCCAACTTGAGCACTGGGCGCAGGATATACCAAAATCAGCCTGGCAATTGGCCGAACGCTTCTGGCCTGGACCACTAACGCTGATTCTACCGCGCACCCACCATGTGTCATTAAATGTAACTGGCAACCAAAATATGGTGGGGCTTAGAATACCAGATCACCCCATTGCACTTGCTCTGCTGAATGCAATGGGTCCTGATAGGGCGCTGGCTGCGCCTTCTGCTAACCTTTTTGGGCGGATTAGCCCTACAACAGCAGCGCATGTATTCGATGAATTGGGCCATACAGTAGACATGATTCTAGATGGTGGTTCATGTAAAATCGGCCTAGAAAGCACGATCGTTGGTTTCAGTGATAAAACTGTGATCATACTACGGCCAGGCGGTATTCCACTGACAGAATTGGCAGAAGTACTAGATGAGAAGGTCATTTTTCCAAAGTGTAAAAAACCTAGGGTACGTGTATCAGGCTCTCTAGAATCCCATTACGCTCCATTGACGCCCCTCGAGGTTTGGCCAACTAAATCATTACGTCAGCGTGCTGTAGAACTGAAAACACAAGGGTTACGCACAATATTGTTAGGGTGGTCAGCAGCATTTCTGAGCTGGGAGAAAAATAAGGACTTCTTGTGCTTCTCCATGCCAGAAGAACCAACAGCCTACGGTAGTCAGCTCTATGCAACTTTGCGCCGATTCGATAATGGGCAATATGATCGCCTTTTATTAGAAGCACCTCCTAATAATCCTGCTTGGCTAGCAATCGCTGATCGTTTACAGCGCGCGAATTGTGTACCTTTCATCAAGGCTCATGCTGATAATTACTAATATAGGGAAAACTACCAATAATAGGGAAAACTACCAATAGGTATCTTCCCAATGAAAACAGTTAGAGACGGTAAAATTTCTGCGGTATTGTTTGATGTTGACGGCACACTGGCTGATACCGAGCGTGATGGCCATCGTCTTGCTTTCAACGCTGCATTTGCAGAATTTGGTCTTGCTTGGGTCTGGGATGTAGAACTTTATGGAAAATTGCTGGAAAATACCGGAGGAAAAGA
>JAZGCR010000080.1:0-13063 GCA_036477105.1 Nitrosomonadaceae bacterium
GGTATTCAGAATCAATTTTGGTATTTTTTAGGGCAGATTTACTTTCACTTTAAAAACAGACACAGGGATGCGTCCGTTATGCTTCGATTATCCGTGGTTGCACGGACGCGATTCAATCCGATGCACAAATGGAATCAATTGCGCCCGTAGTTCCCATACAGATTCTATACCGCTGACCACAAAATTCCTGAACCTACTTTTGTATTATTACACCACGATCTAGCTGGACCTTTTAGATAAGAAAAGAGCGGTCTCTCTTAGTGCAAGCCTAGCATGACAGTAACAACATGTTAAAGCTCCTGTTAGCAATTCGTTTACTCATCATTTTTAATCCACGACAAAAATACGACACATCCTAAAATAAATCCCAGGCCCAAGATGGCTTTTATAAGTTCTTTAGCAAACCAGAACAACATAGATTCATATAATTCCAATTATTCCTGTCCTCCGATAGTAATTTAGTTTGAAATTTGTCGATTTATACTCTTAAGTTCAACCATGCCCGTTTCGCCCTTCCGCAATTACGGATAATTGTCATTCTTCCATTGTTCATATGGTATTATTACAGCTAATTCCCCAAAATCAAAAAACCAAGTATCAGTTACCCACGAAGCCCCAGTGTTGATATCAACAACTTGGCTAGCGTAGTGTAAATTAATAATCAGCGGGTTACGCCAAACAATTTCGCCAACTCGATGGTACTGTAGCCAGCCTTGCTGTTGTAAATAAGTAAGGAAGGCGGTGTCATTTCTGCTGTGATCAACACAATCCATACGTCCATCTGCAGTAATATCACTAAAATTACCACCACGATCAGAGGCGATGGGGCTGTATTTAGCCGCCTCCAAATATAGTTCACGTAGAGCATAGCGAATAGCCTCACGCTCATCGGCAGCAGAGGTTACTGATGAAAAAAATGTTGCAACTTGATTGTGGGTGTTTGACGAAATCTCAAAAGTGGTTTTCTTGAAACAATTAGCATGGTAGCAGACCGATAACGTCTGGCAAAAAGATGGCGCGCTACTTAGCACTGATGTTAAGACTAAAATTATAGAGAATGCTTTCATCGCTTTCTTAAGTAGAATTTAATTTAGGTCTAACACCACAACAGGTATCTACGTCATATCTTCTCATTTAATGAGCGATCTTACATATACTACATTTAAAACCATGTCTTGTTCCAAGAACAATATCATCTTAGGATATTGGCACAGGCGGAATCAAAGTATTTATTACTTTCGATGCGAAACTGATAGCAGAAACTATTTTACAAATCCCTATAAGATCTTTGCAGATTGCTAACACTTAAGATCGACATGAATCGAGCACGACGCGTTTGAGAATACGCAACTTACCGTGAAAAAAATGTTCTGCTCCAGGAATCACAACTACCGGTAAATCCTGTGGAGCAGCCCAATCTAATACAGTTTTCAGGGAAACTACTTCGTCCTGATCGCCGTGAATGATCAATGGTCTGTCAACAAAGCCAGAAATGGGTGGCACATTAAGACGGTCCACCGATGGCGCTACCAGCACCAGAGTTTGTGGACTGAGGTTTTGCGCTACGTATGCCTGAACTGCACCCCCGAAAGAAAACCCAGCCAGCAATAATGGTAAATTACTAGCCCGTGCATCGAACTGATTTTGGAGTGTTTCAACTACTGTAATCACGTCTTCTGTTTCACCTATACCCTCTCCGTAAACCCCTTCGCTCTTCCCCACACCTCGAAAATTGAATTTAACTGTGACAAACCCCAGTTCAAATAAGGCCTTAAAAAGGGTATGCACTACCTTATTGTCCATGGATCCACCATATAGTGGGTGGGGGTGAGCAATGACAGCAATGCCATGCCGGTGCTCAGAATTTAACTCGACCAGAACCGTCTCCAGCTTACCTGCCGGACCATCAATAAAAAATTTCTGGGGAATATACGAGTTTAACAATGCAATTGAAGGAGGAGCTGAAGTATATTTTCAGCTAAACATCGATCCGATCCATTAATATTTTCAGCTGTTGTTTAGTTTTTTCGTAGTTAAATCTAAGCTCACACTCATTAGATTAGTAATACAATTATGCCTTCTTAGCATATGCCGACTCAATCCAACACCCTAAATGAAATTAATGTGGTTCTTCGCATATGAAAAAAAGCAATGTATCAAATTCTCAGTCGCTCAACTACACGCCCATTTTTCAGATGTTCTTCGATGATCTCGTCAATATCTTCTTTATCCACGTAGGTATACCAAACTTCTTCTGGGTAGACCACGATCACCGGACCTTCATTGCATCGATCAAGGCAGCCCGCCATGTTGATCCGCACCTTACCCTTGCGGTCTAGCTTTAATCCCTTTATACGATCCTTAGCGTAATCACGCATCGACCGCGCATTGTGGTTATTGCAGCATAATTCTCCCTCTTCACGCTGATTAACACAGAAGAATACGTGCTGACGATAATAGTTCATCCGAATATTTCGAGAATAGTCATAGAAAGATTATATCGGAATAATGATACTTCTTTGATAGATCGGTATATCTAGTTAAGTAGTTATCGACAGACTAACGTTCCGTGCCGCTGCGAGCTTATAGTTTCTTTTTTCTGTAAAGCACAAGTAAGTATAGCAGCATCAGAATAGCCCACAATTCAGCCAGCAGCCGAGTAAGGCTATTGAAATTCGGTATGTATTGACCATGATGCCAATCGAACAGCTGCAACACGGATACGGATAGCTTATCATCTGCATTTGATATGCTCAGTACGATCCCTGCAATCAAGCAGGCTGCTACCAGCCCAATCCTAGCGTGTAAACGCAAACGTAGCATTGGCAACAACAAGACTGTGGCATAGCCAATACCAACTAGGGATTCTGCTGACAGCCATTCAAATAGTGCATCTGGTTTTAGCAAAGTTACTGCCGCCACCCACTTGATAGCAGTACAGGCGGCTAGGAATGTCAGCATAATGACCCACAACGACCGATCTGGTTGCAAGATCAGCGATAACAACATCCCTAGCACAAGGGTGTTGAGCAAGATGGATGCTGTTAATATCACATCGAAACGCGTAGGGATAAGATAGAGGTCTCGCACTGACCAGAGTCCCATTAGTGGTAGCGAAGGATTGGTTTGGATAAATAACCACAGCCCAAGTAAAATCAATCCATAATCGGTAATACGATCAGGCAAAAACCAGCGTTTTCTACATAGCACAAACCACTGTATAAGGTGAGTACGACTATCTATAGACTGTGCTAACGTAGCACCTGCCAGGCTGCCAGCCATGTTGGTAAGCAGATCAAGTACAGAAGCAACACGACCAGGAACGAACACTTGCAAAGTCTCCATGCTAAGACTGATTGCTACACCAATACCAGTCGCGACCATTACTACTGTCACACCACGCAAGTGATATAGCGAAAGTGCTGCCAGGAAACCGAGTGGGAAATAGGCAAAAATGTTGATGAGCACATCAAAGCTCGTAATGTAGCGCGGCCATACGGTGAAGAAATGAAATACGTCGCTTTCCTGTATACGCCAGCCAGTAAAAGGAGACAAACTGACATAAACGATGAGCAACGTATAAGCTGCAAAAATATAAGTATTAACTCCGAAGTAATCTGGCTTGTCGGTATGATCCATGTTGGCTTCATCACTTGTTGCTATTTACAGAAGCTTAGAATTAGATATGCGGCTACAGTATTTTATGACATATTTTTTAACAACGACTACGAAGTTAGTATGGGATTGAAATCATTCTAATGATTTAGCTAGTTGACCTGTATAGGCAACTCAAAACGAGGAAAATTGAATCAAAACTACCACCAATATGATTCCACATGGCTCTTTACGCAAATTTCGACTATCTTAATTTTATTTCAGTCCACAACCGGCTTAGCGAACGCCGCTGGTTTCGGTCAAGATCTTGCAGCATCTCTAGCCTAGCAAGAATTTTCTTGTCAGGAAATATTGCTTTATTTCTGGTGATATCCAGCTGAATGGACTTCATCGCATCCATATTGGGGTTACCTGATCCGATCAGATTAGTAAGTTCGGCGGAATTCTTCCCATCCAACATGAAATTTATAAACTGATGAGCTAGATCAGGACGTATGCCGCTTTGATGCAGCACCATACTATCGAGTGCTAGTACCCCACCTTCCTTTGGTGTTGAATAATCAATGGTGAACTTTCGCCCGGTTCTTTTAGCATCAAGCGCTGCCTGAAACATGTCATTAGAATAGCCATGTGCCACCCATAGATTACCCACCGCCAATTCCCTGATGTAGCTAGTGTTGCTGAAAGCCGCCCAGTAAGGCTTGGCACGTATGATCATTTTTTTGGCCTGATTCCAGTGTTCCTCGTTGGTATCGTTGACTGAATAACCCAAGTATTTGAGTGCAGCAGCCATCAATTCACGCTGGCTATCAAGCACAGTAACCCGTCCCTTTATTTTTTCCAGATATCTCGGCTCGAAAATAATCGCCCAGGTGTTGGTAGGCAGACCTAGGTCCCGCATCTTTTTCCGGTTGAAGCCGAGTAACGTCAGAGTAAATGCATAAGGAACGGAATATTTATTTTCCGGATCAAATGCGGTATTGAGATATGTGGGGTTGATATTCTTGAGATTTGACAGCAGTGATTTGTTTAGCAGCTTTAACGCACCTTGGCGTATAAGGGAATCCATTGCATTTCCAGTAGGCACGATAAGATCATAACCGGTCGCACCGGCCGCAAGCTTTGCCAGCATTTCCTCATTGTCGGAATAATAATCCTGAGAAAGCTCACAGTTACAAGATTGTTCAAAGCGTCTAACTATATTCGGTGCAATGTAATTGTTCCAGTTGAACAGATACAAGACATTACTTTCACTGGCGGTGGAAATCGTTTTCTCTTCCTGACCAGCACCACTTACAATAAATAGTATAGACAATGCCAGCATGGCCAAAAATATTACCACGCAGGAATTGCGCAAATTCATCGTCTTGCCTCTCCACGCAACATACCAGAATCAAGTTTAGTGGCAATGATGACCATAACCAGTGTAAGCAACATTAACAGAGTAGAAATAGCATTTATCTCTGGCGTAACTGCGACCTTGATCATAGTATAAATCTGGATTGGAAGAATTGGCTCGCCCACGCCTTTGGTAAAAAAAGTAATTACGAAATCGTCGATGGACAATGTAAACGACATCAGCGCGCCTGCAACCACTGCTGGCATGATCAGCGGCAGCGTGACAAGACGAAAACTCTGCCAGGGAGATGCACCTAGATCGCGCGCCGCTTCAAAGACACTCCAGTCCATGCCTTGCAGCCGCGCCCGTACGATGATGGCTACGAAGCCGATACAAAATGTAGTGTGCGCAATAATGATGGAAACCATGCCAAGCGTCAGGTGAAGTACTTGCAGAAAAAATAACAGCAGCGATACACCCAGCAATATTTCAGGCATCGCTACGGGTGTGAACACAAGAATAGGTAACACTTTAAGCTTGTATCGATGTATCGCAAGACCAGCCATAGTACCAAGTACTGTCGCGCAAATACTTGCACTAACGGCTATGATCAGTGAATTGCGTGCGGCAGTGAGCATTTCCTTGTTGTTAAACAGCGCCTCATACCAAAACAATGTAAAACCCACCCACTCAGTATTTAACCTGGAATCGTTGAATGAATACGCTACTACGATGACAAGTGGAATATAGAGAAAGGCATAAACCAGTGCTGCTACAAACCATAGCCTGAAGTTTCTATTCTGCATACTTCATTCCTCCTGATTGACGCGCGAACCATGTTGCTAACCCAGCAATGGATAGCACTGCTAGCATCAACATAATTGACAACGTAGATCCGAAGGGCCAGTCGCGGGTACCGAGGAATTGATCCTTGATCAGATTTCCAATAAGGATGTCACCGGTACCGCCGAGTATCTCAGGAACCGCGAACATGCCCAACGCTGGAATGAATACCAGCGCAGAACCTGCGAACACACCTGGTAACGACAACGGCCAAGTGACGCGCCAGAAACGTTGCCAGCCGCTGGCACCAAGGTCTTGCGCCGCATCCAACAGCGCCGGATCATGTTTCTCCAGGTTGATGTAGAGAGGCAACACCATGAACGGGAGGTGTACATAAACCATACCTACTAGCACTGCAAACGATGAGAACAGCAGTGTTATCGGGGCAATACCAAACACGCCTAGAATGGTATTGATGAAGTGGCTGAGTACCGATTCCGGGCCAAGAATAATCATCCAGGCATAAATTCGAATTAAGAAGTTGCTAGCAAATGGAAGTACTACCAGCAACACCATCAAATTTCGAAAGCGTTTTTCGCTACTCGCAATCAATAACGCAAGTGGATAAGCCATGATAAGGCAGATTAGAGTAGTAGCTGCGGCAACACCAAAGGACTTGAGGAAAATTTCTGCGTAGAGACTGTCGCTTAGAAAGAACTGGTATGCCTCCAGAGTCAGACCGTACTCGCCACCGACTTCTCCCGCTGGAACAACTAGGGGCGCCAAGCCACCAAATTCCCCAGGAAAACGAAACGAAGTGACAATCATGATCAGACTAGGCACAACAAAAAATACTAGCAAAAATAGTAGTGGTGGCCCGCTCACTAGCCATTTGGCAATGCGGTCTCCTTTAGTGCCTCCTTTAGTCATTGAGAAAAGTACTCGCATCATGCTGCCAAGTGACTACCACTGAGTCGCCTACCTCGAAAAATTTGGCTCGTTCCGGTGTAGAATTTGGCAGCAAAGCTTCAATATGGGCGCCATTAGCGAGTTCCACGATATAAGTTGTAACATTGCCTACGTAGAGATAATCATGAACTTTGCCGGGGAAATAGTCCTTCACCTCTGCCTCCTCTGGAGAATGTAAAATCTGTACCTGTTCGGGACGGATAGCCATAATACCTTTGTCACCAGCCTTAACTCCTTCCTTACCGGGGACTGTTACTTCACCTAGTCCCGCCATAATAAGTTTCAGATGGGAGGACGTAACTTCAAGTACTTGCACATCCATCATATTGATCTTGCCAATAAAGTTTGCGACAAAACGATTCTTGGGAAAGCTGTAGATTTTGGAAGGTTCATCAATTTGCTCAACATTGCCTTGATTCATTACCGCAATGCGGTGTGAAAGTGCCAGTGCTTCATTTTGAGCGTGAGTAACGAACACAAATGTGACCCCTACCTCTTGTTGCAAATTAATGAGCTCGATCTGCATCTCCTCGCGTAACTTTGCATCCAGCGCACCCAGTGGTTCGTCCAGCAATAGCAGGCGCGGACGGTTTACAAGCCCTCTAGCAAATGCCACGCGCTGCTTTTGTCCTCCTGATAGTTCGTGTGGAAAACGATTAGCAAAACTAGAAAGATGCACATTATCCAAGGACTCTCTGACTCTGGATCTGATTTCATCAGGCATCTTGCCGGCCATTTTGAGTGGAAAAGCAATGTTGTCCGCTACTGTCATGTGCGGAAACAGCGCATAGCTTTGGAACACGGTATGGATGGGACGCTTTTCAGGCGGTATGCTGACTATGTTGATGCCGTCTAGTAGGATTTGGCCAGAGTCAGGCAGATCAAATCCAGCTATCATACGTAACAGTGTAGTTTTACCGCAGCCAGAGGGCCCTAGCAGGGTAAAAAACTCACCTGTCTCGATAGTGATGTTGACGTTATTTACCGCGGTGAAATCACCGAAGCGTCGTGTCACGTCACGGATTTCGAGTAACGCCATAGCTTCGCTATCTAGAAAACTGGAATTCTATCAAAATTCATCGACGAATTTACAAGGCAAATCTATCAGACGTCTCTATTGCCACACCTGCCAAAGTAATAATGCTATCAACAGAATCGAAAGAACAACTAACAAACGGCTCTGCCGTTTTTCTTCTATCAGCAATTCAGTCATTCTTTTTTCCAGCCCATGGGAACGATCCTCACTTAAAGCATGGTACATCAGGCGCGGAAATTGTGGCATCATCATGGCCCAGTTAGGTACTTCCTTGTTCAGCCTACGAAGCGTCCCACGCCAACCAACTTGCTCGGACATCCAGTTCCCTAAATATGGTTTGGCTGTTGACCACAGGTCGAGGTCTGGGTCAAGGTCTCGTCCAAGTCCCTCAATATTTAGTAGTGTTTTTTGCAGCATTACCAGTTGTGGCTGGATTTCAACATGGAATTGGCGTGAAGTCTGGAATAACCGTAATAGTACGCGACCGAAGGAAATTTCCTTTAGTGGCCTATCAAAAATCGGCTCACATACTGCACGGATTGCGTTTTCGAAATCGTCTACCCTTGTATCCTTTGGAGCCCAACCTGCCTCGACGTGTGCCTGCGCGACGCGCCTATAGTCACGACCGAAAAAAGCTAGGAAATTTTGCGCTAGGTAATTCTTGTCTTCGTCAGTAAGTGTACCCATGATACCGAAATCAACAGCAATATAACGACCGTCTCTTCCAACAAAAATATTGCCTGGATGCATATCAGCGTGGAAATAACCATCTCGAAATACTTGGGTGAAAAAGATTTCTACTCCCATTTGGGCAAGCTTTGGGATGTCTATACCCTGCTCCCGTAGTGTTGATACATGGCTGATGGGCGTGCCTTTCACGCGTTGCATTACCATGACCTCGGAATAGCAATAATCCCAATAAACTTCTGGTACCAATAACAACGGTGAGTCGAGAAAGTTGCGTCGCAATTGGCTGCAGTTGGATGCTTCCCGCATAAGATCAAGCTCATCATCCAAATGTCGTGCGAATTCTGATACTACTTCTCGTGGCTTTAGACGTTTGCCATCGGGCCACAAAGTTTCGATCAACCATGCTCCGGTTTCCATCAAAGCAACATCGTGTGCAATTATTTTAGCAATCCCAGGGCGTAGAACCTTTACAGCGACTTCAGAATTATCGTGCAGCACCGCAAAGTGCACTTGGGCAACCGAAGCACTGGCTATCGGCTCAAGGTCAAACTGCAAGAATACTTCGTTGACCGGTTTTCCATATACCCGATCGAGGGTAGCAACTACGAGGCTGGAAGAAAAAGGCGGGACCTGATCTTGAAGTTTAGCCAACTCGTCGGCGATATCATGTGGCAGCAGGTCGCGGCGGGTAGAGAGAATCTGACCAAATTTTATAAAAATGGGCCCCAGTGCTTCTAGTGCCATACGCAAGCGCTCAGCACGCGGTTTCTCCAGTCTCCGCCAAAATGTTGTCAGCCCAACTAGGTTCCGTAATACACGTGCCCACCCACGGCCAGGAAAAAACTCTTCTAGGCCAAAACGAATAGCTACATTGAGTATTTTTATAAGACGAAAAAAACGCATTTACTTTGCGAACAACAGTTCATCCATTGCTAAATGTTCTTCCAAGGATTATTAAGATATTCTCTTATTAAATTTTTTTACCCGCTTCTCCATTTGCTCCACATCGCCCCTTAATGCACCAACCTCACTAATAAATTCATGTACATGGACAGGTTTAGCCAATAGCGGTTGTTCTTCCATCCAGTACTCCACTAGTGTTTCCAGTAGATTATGGATTGTTTTATTGTGCCATTCCATAAGGTCTTTACTAGTACGCACCATGCGGTGAGCAAGAATGTCGCCCATAATTAGGCTTAAATCTTGCTCCACATCCCAGTGTAGGTCCTTGCTGATGTAAAGAAGTTCTTCAGCGAAAACATTGTCGCCGGATATACTAATATCACGGTAGGCCTCTTCGTCATGAGCAAGCAAGCGCGGTAGTAAACCAGGAGTAATAGTGACAGTAGTATCGGTAGTGGCGCTACTCATCGCAGCTGAAAACTTGCCACTAGTTTGTACGGTCAGGACGACATCAAGAAAGGGCGAAATGCAAAGCCGTACCGTCTTGCCAGCACAGGACTGAAGTCGTTTAGTCGCCCAGCTTTCACCGAGCAGCAAATGGTTGAGTGGAGCTAACGCGACAGAAGCCAACATGACGATTTCTGAAACCCAGGAGTCTTGTTAAACTCTAGCCAGCAAGCAAACAAACTTGGACTCTTTAAGCTTTCTTTGTACATGAATGACCAAGGTCGGCAAAACCGGTATTTTTTCATGAAGGACTCCAAAAGAGCAGAAAAAAGTATAGTACTATCCATCCCCGCGCGGATGTTTCATACGCTGAGTTATCAAAACCACATTATATCCTTATTCCGCCACGTGACGAAGCTCTCGCGGCAGTAAGTAGGTGTCAACCCGCCGGTACTCTAGTGAAGATGATAACTGGTGACCACGTAGTGACAGCACGAGCCATTGGTGTGCAACTAGGCATCGGCAATGGGCAAGCTGCACTCACTGGTAGCAATCTGGAAAAAATGGATGAAACCCAGTTACAAAGGATGGTCACGATCGCTTGGCAACAACAGAAATTAACCTGAACTTAACCCGATGGACATATGATCGAGGAGTTCCAGAATAAGTGGTAGTGACTTTTCATTGCAGTTGCGCTCCCACTAGACCTTATTGCACCGGGATTCCAACGAAACGCTCATTGATTAATAAGTGCACCCAAATGCTGAGCATATATCCAAGCATGATGGCTGGAGCCCATTTGAGGTGGCCAAAGAAAGTATAAATACCCCGCGCCTGCCCCATCAGTGCAACACCAGCGGCAGAGCCAATCGATAACATACTGCCACCAACACCGGCTGTCAGTGTGACCAGAAGCCATTGGTTGATATCCATTTCCGGATTCATCTGTAGAACGGCCACCATAACCGGTATGTTATCAATGATCGCTGACAAGAAACCAACCAGAATATTGGCCATTGTCGGCCCGAGTTCCAGATACATGTATTGTGATACCAAATCGAGATGACCGATAAAGGCCAGCCCGCCAACGCACATGATAACGCCAAAGAAGAACATGAGTGTATCCCATTCTACACGTGCAAACTCCCGATAAATGTCGAAGGCCTGAGTATCGCCGATCACGCCGTAGTTAGCCTGATCCGTTGTTGCAGCAAGATGCGATATTTTCAGGTAATAGCCAAATATCTTAAGGTATGAAAGCCCCAGCATCATGCCAAGGAATGGCGGCAGGTGTAGGAAATTATGGAAGGAGACGGTTGTGGCTATAGTACAAAGGAACAGAAACATGATGGTTTTTGCGCCATGCTTCATGTTTACGACACTTGTAGCATCGGCCTCCGGCGTTTCCCGTGGAATGGCAAAAGACATGATTGCTGCGGGCACTAAATAATTCACAGCGGACGGTATGGTAAGAGCAAAGAAGTTTTGAAATTCGAGCTGTCCGCTTTGCCATACCATCAAGGTCGTGATATCACCGAACGGACTGAATGCGCCCCCAGCGTTAGCCGCGACAACAATATTGACGCAGCTCAGGGCGGCAAAGCGCCGATTGTTTTTTCCAACGGCAAGAACAACAGCACACATCACCAGAGCAGTCGTCAGGTTGTCGATTATCGGTGATAGAAAGAAAGTGATAATCCCTGTAATCCAGAATAAGCGTTGATAGCTATAGCGTTTATTAACCAGCCAGGCTCGCAACGCCTCGAATATGTTCCGTTCACTCATCGCATTGACGTAAGTCATTGCCACGAGCAAGAACAGAAATAACTCCGCAAACTCAATCAGGAAGACTCTTACAGCAGTTGCGGTTGCTTGGACCAGATCATGGCTTGCGTATTCGTAACCGATCAATGCCCAAATGAGACCTGCAGCGAGCAAAACTGGCTTGGATTTTCTCAGATGCGTAAATTCTTCAACGACAACGAAGACATATGCGGTGACGAACAATATTAGTGCGGTGATTCCGACCCAGCTTTCCACCAGCTTCAGAGATCCCGCTACTGACGCCAATACAGTGCCGGGAAGGCTCACGCATACCAATCCCAGTGCTATTTGAAGAATCCGCTGCCAAGGTTTCAGAGTATGAATTTTAGGCGTTGATATAACATTCATTGTCATTTAGGTTTTCTTTTCTGTCTAAGAGGACAGCCAAGTTCCGTTTCTTTGAAATTTGATTTTGCAAGGACCATAGACAACAGGGAGCCGATGTTGCAGTGAGACTCCAGTGGGTGGGCGAAGATGCTGACCTTTGTGAATTACGTACCTATTATATCGCCCTTCTTTATATCGAGTAATAACACCAGCATCCCCCAGATACGAAACGATCCTCATTGCGCCGCGCTCGGTGATACCAGCCGAACAGTAGCAGTTAATGCTCTGGTAATAGGAGAAATCTTTTACCTGTTCAATTGCCGTTATCTTTTGGCATCGGCTATATCGTGGAAAGGTTTTCTTGATAACCGCTATGTCCTTATCGCGATAATAGTACTTGTCATAATCCAGCTATTGTTTACGTATATGCCCGTTTATGCAGAATCTGTTTGGCACAACCACCATTGATATATCGGCATGGATACGTATTGTCGCGTTCGGTATACTGTTGTTTACTGTAATTGAAATTGAAAAGTGCCTGATCCGCAAGAAAAACTAGACTTTAGAATTTGTTACCTCGATGCAGCGCAACCACTCCGGCGGCAAGATTGAAGTATTCTACCCGCTCGAAACCAGTCTGCTGCATCAGTCGCTTCAATTCTTCCTGAGAAGGATGCACCCGAATGGATTCAGCCAGGTAACGATAGCTTTTTTCATCATTGACAATAAATTTACCTATAGCCGGTAGCACTTTGAACGAGTAGGTATCGTAGAAGGACTGCAGTGGTTCCCATACTTTGGAAAATTCAAGCACGATGATGCACCCGCCTGGGCGAAGTACTCGCAGCATTTCCTTCAATGCTACGTCTTTGTGAGTCATATTTCTGAGACCAAAAGCAACGCTCACACAATCAAAGTAATTCCCGGGAAAAGGCAACTTCTCTGCATCACACTGCGCTACCGATGCGTTCATGCCATGATCTAAAATCCGGTCACGGCCTATGGTAAGCATGGAATTGTTGATATCAGTGAGCCAAATCTCTCCACTCTCTCCGATGTGTTCAATAAACAATGTACTCAAATCTGCGGTACCACCAGCAATATCGAGTACCCGGCTACCTACCTTGACC
>JAZGCR010000081.1:0-4343 GCA_036477105.1 Nitrosomonadaceae bacterium
CCCATTTCTAGTCAAATGGATGCAATGCGTAGTAGCTTAGTTGGAGGACTTATTTCGAACCTGCAATTT
This sequence comes from Nitrosomonadaceae bacterium, assembly GCA_036477105.1. Classification (GTDB taxonomy): domain Bacteria; phylum Pseudomonadota; class Gammaproteobacteria; order Burkholderiales; family Nitrosomonadaceae; genus BJGV01. Next base: position 70 of record JAZGCR010000081.1, read on the forward strand.
AATCTCAACCGCAAGCAAACTAGAGTACGATTGTTTGAAATTGGGTCCTGTTTCATGAGAGAAGATAAGTCTTACGTGCAATCAGAAAAACTAGCTGGGCTGTGCTATGGTGATGTCGTGGCTGAGCAATGGGATTTACCTGAACGCAAAGTGGATTTTTATGATGCCAAGGCTGATATTGAAGCATTATTCTGGCCTGAAATCATAAGTTTTGAAGCAACATCCCATCCTGCTCTACATCCTGGCAAATCAGCACAGATCCACCTAGGTGAAAAAATCGCCGGGTGGCTAGGAGAACTTCATCCCCGTTGGCAACAGAAAGCAGATTTACCTAAATCCGTTGTGCTATTTGAACTTGACCTAGATGCCTTGATGCTGCGAACTTTACCAACGGCAGGAGAAATTCCAAAATATCCATCTGTACGACGCGATATCTCTGTGATAGTAGCAAATAGTATCAACGTTCAATCACTACTGAAGAGTATGCAGGCCCTAAATTCACCTATCATTTCAGAAATTGCCCTATTTGATGTTTATCGTGGTAAGGAAATGGTGAGCGGCAAAAAAAGTCTTGCATTCCGTGTGTTATTACAAGATACTAAAAAAACGTTAACTGATACAGAAGCAGATTTAGTCATCACAAAATTGATAAAGATTCTAGAAAATGAATTTGACGCAAAACTACGTAATTAAAGTATTTGACGCAAAACTACGTAATTAAATATAAATGAACAAATTTAGTGTAAGTCTGAAAAATCAATAAACAAGTAAGGAGAGGAAAAGCATGACCTTAACAAAGGCTGAATTAGCAGATTTATTATTTGAGAAAGTTGGCTTAAACAAGCGCGAGGCCAAAGATATGGTAGACTCTTTTTACGAAGAGGTTCGTACTGCACTGCAAAATGGCAATGGGGTCAAGCTAGCAGGCTTCGGCAATTTCCAGTTACGCGATAAACCACAACGTCCTGGCCGTAACCCCAAGACCGGAGAAGAAGTCCAGATTACTGCCCGACGCGTGGTAACTTTCCACGCTAGCCAAAAACTGAAGGCAATGGTGGAAAAAACTCATAATGGGAAGCATATCACCTAGCAATGCCTTACCGCCCATTCCGGCAAAACGTTATTTCACAATAGGTGAAGTTAGTAAGCTATGTTGCGTCAAGCCACATGTGCTGCGCTACTGGGAACAAGAATTCTCGCAATTGAAGCCAGTTAAACGTCGCGGCAACCGCCGCTACTATCAGCTCCATGAAGTATTGCTAATACGCCGTATCCGTGAACTGCTCTACGGACAGGGATTTACCATCAATGGCGCTCGTAGTCGTCTAGAACAAGATATGCCTGAACCGATATCTAACACGACAAGCGACTCTTCGGTTGCTGAACTCCTCACACCAGTCAGTTTGGCAATGTTGCAAGGTGAGATTAAAAACGTTGTGTCTTTGCTTCGATCATGATTTGTTTTCCCTGTTTTTCCTCATGCTGTACAGCACGAGACACTAAAAGCGATTCCTAACATTACGGCTTGTTGCTATAATCCGCACCTTCGGGGCGTAGCGCAGTCTGGTAGCGTACTTGCATGGGGTGCAAGTGGTCGGAGGTTCGAATCCTCTCGCCCCGACCAATTAAATCGGTAGGTTAATCAATTCTTACGCATAATTTAGGTCTAATATCTGTTGAATTGCTTGCTTCATTTCCCGAGTAATCTCAAAACAACTTGGCTCTTTCCGAATGCGCATATTACTCAGTAACGACGACGGGTATTTCGCGCCAGGCCTAACCACTCTTGTCGAAGCACTTTCCTCTATTGCAGACGTAGTAGTAGTTGCGCCAGAGCGTGACCGTAGCGGTGCTAGCAATTCGCTTACGCTAGATCGCCCTCTCAGTTTGCACAAATCTCACAATGGTTTCTACTATGTAAACGGCACACCCACAGACTGTGTGCACCTAGCAGTTACTGGCATGCTTGATACACTACCGGACATGGTGATATCTGGTATCAACGATGGCGCTAATATGGGTGACGACACTGTTTACTCTGGCACAGTTGCTGCTGCCACTGAGGGTTTTTTATTAGGCATACCTTCGCTTGCCGTGTCACTCGCAAATGTTTCCGATGAAAATTTTTCTACTGCTGCACGCGTTGTGACTGATATTGTGCAACGGTTTAAAAAAAGCAAATTCCATGAGCCGATACTACTCAACATCAATGTACCTGATATTCCTTATGAGCAACTGCAGGGCATTGAAGTAACACGACTTGGACGACGCCACAAAGCTGAAGCGGTAGTCAAATCACAAAGCCCACGTGGTGAAACAGTATACTGGGTGGGTGCGGCAGGTGCAGTTCAGGATGCCAGTGAGGGCACGGATTTTTACGCAATCCAGCTAAATCGAGTATCGGTCACACCACTACAAATTGACCTGACTCAATACGGACAGCTAGATACAGTGAAGCAGTGGCTAGAATAACGGACATATATTCAGGGTATCTTGCATATTGAAGATTCAACATTTCAAAGGATATTGAGTTTGAGCATCTACCATTCTGGTATCGGCATGACTTCTCAGCGTACCCGCGTGCGTATGATCGATCGTTTACGCAGACAAAATATCATGGATGAAGTGGTGTTGACGGCAATGAACTCTGTTCCTCGCCATATCTTTGTCGAGGAGGTTCTGGCAAGTCGTGCCTACGATGATGTCGCACTACCCATTAATTTTGGACAGACCATTTCAAGTCCATATATTGTGGCACGCATGAGTGAATTGCTGCGTGCAGGTTCAAATCTTGGTAAAATTCTTGAAATTGGGACAGGCTGTGGCTACCAGACAGCTATATTGGCACAACTTGCACACGAGGTTTATTCGATCGAACGCATCGGGCCGTTACTCACCCGCACTCGGACCCGTTTGCGGGAGCTCCATCTTAACAATGTTCGCTTGAAGCATGCAGATGGTCTCCTTGGGCTACCTGAAGCTGCGCCATTCGATGGTATTATCATTACTGGTGCAACTACGCATGTTCCTTCTACATTACTGGCGCAATTAGCGATTGGTGGTAGAATGGTTCTTCCCAAGGGGAGCCAGGAACAGTATCTGTGCGTGATTGAACGCAATTCGCAAGGTTATGCCGAAACTATTCTGGATGAAGTGAGATTCGTGCCAATACTGTCGGGCATTGTAAAAGATTAAGCTATGCAGAACAAGAGATCGAGAATGAAAGATAGCGAATTGAAGCAGGAAAGCTTGGACAACAACGGCCTTCCCACCATAGTTGTTGAACACTTCGAACTTACACTCTTCCAGGGTAGACCATCTTTCGCTTTTTTTTTGCTGCAGTCCATTCTATGTCTTCTGATCGTCGGTTGCGCCTCCACTCATCGACACGCTCCGATAATAAAAAGCGCTCCTCCCACAGCAAGCAAGTCTATAGATGCTGCTAAGTCTTATACTGGATGGTATTATCATGTACAGAAAGGCGATACACTTTACAGTATTGCGCAAAACCATGGTATTGATTACAGGGATTTAGCAAAGTGGAATAGTATAGAGAACCCTGCTGCCATAAAAATCGGTCAAAAGCTTAGTTTATCTTCGCCTTCTCAACTGGCGCAGCCATCTATATTTGCACTCCCTGAGCCGGAACCATCATCAGTAGTCAAGACTATTCCTGAGGCCACCTCAACATCAAACGAAGATCCTACCTCTACTGTCGTTACGTTGAAAATTGAACCTAAGGCTCTGAAACTACCATATTCGGAGCAAGCAGTATCACAGTTGAAGGAATCTGAAAATACACTTCCAGTAGTTATAGCAAGCATGGCAACTGAAAAACATGCTGAGTCAAAAAGTGCCCCTGTACCCCCTTCCACGGAAACTATCCATGATAATAACCGCGTTGAATGGATCTGGCCCACCAAAGGAATGATATCAAGCCATTTTTCAGAAAGTACTAAAGGTGTAGATATTTCAGGTAAGACGGGGCAACCAGTTCTGGCTTCCGCCACGGGTAAAGTAGTTTACAGCGGCACTGGATTGCGTGGCTACGGCCAGCTCATTATCATAAAGCATAACAGCACCTACCTTAGCGCTTATGCTCATAACAGCAAACTTCTGGTGAAGGAAGGACAAACAGTATCTAAAGGACAAAAAATAGCAGAGATGGGAAATACTGACAGCAAACTGGTAAGGCTTCATTTCGAAATCCGCAAGAATGGGAAGCCAGTGGATCCACTCAAACATCTACCTGAGACATCTGGGTAAACAATCCG
>JAZGCR010000082.1:0-7481 GCA_036477105.1 Nitrosomonadaceae bacterium
CATAGTAGGTCAAATTTGACCACCGTGGTATCCGGATTTGTACGAGTATTTCTGCTAGAACCACGGATTTATTTATCGATGAAGTTGCTACGTAAGTATGAGTATGCAGGCTATGGATGTCTTGCCACCACTCCACCTTTGAGGGTGTAAAGTGTACCGCAATATGGGCACAAAGCTTCGCCGGTATTTTTGATAGGTAGAAATACACGAGGATGCGAGTTCCATAACCGCATTGACGGTGTTGGACAGTGTAGCGGTAAATCCTCCATAGTGATTTCTATCCGGCGTTGCTTGTTATCGATGGTGTGATTCTGCATGAATTGATCCACTACGCCTTGTCAAACATAAGTAAGCCAGTTGGCATGAATGTTGGCCTTGCCGCTTACACAGTCAAAAAACATAGTTTGTAGCCTGGTTGTGATTGGGCCACGTTTACCGTTACCGATGATACGGTTATCGAGCTCGCGAATGGGTGTGACTTCCGCAGCAGTGCCGGTGAAAAACGCCTCGTCAGCACAATAAGCTTCGTCACGGGTGATTCGTTTTTCGATTACTGGAATGCCGATCTCTTCAGCAAGTTCGATGATTGAGGCGCGAGTGATACCTTCCAAACAAGAAGTCATGTCGGGCGTGTATATCTTATCGCGCTTGATAATAAAAATATTTTCACCCGATCCTTCTGCCACATAGCCATTCACATCTAAGAGCAGCGCTTCATCGTAGCCGTCGTGTACCACTTCTTGGTGGGCGAGCATCGAGTTGGCATACGTAGTAACAGATTTGGCGCGGCACATGTTGACGTTGACATGGTGGCGGGAGAACGACGAGGTTTTGACCCGAATACCTTTCTCAAGGCCATCTGTGCCAAGGTATGCACCCCACGACCAGGCCGCGACGGCCACGTGCACCGAGAGTTTTTTGGCAGAAATCCCCATGTCCTCGGAGCCGTAGAAAACAATAGGACGAATGTAGCATGAATCTAGCCTATTCTGTTTTACCACTTCAAGCTGGGCTTGCATTAACGTGGCCTTGTCGTATGGTATTTTCATCATGAAAATATGAGCTGAATTGAATAGCCGGTCAGTGTGTTCCGATAGACGGAAGATGGCTGTACCTCGGGTAGTTTGGTAGGCACGTATACCCTCGAACACTCCCATACCATAGTGCAGGGTGTGGGTAAGCACATGCGTAGTGGCACTGCGCCAAGGAACCATTTTGCCATTGTTCCAGATCACGCCGTCTCTGTCGGCCATTGACATTCAGGAAACCCCGAGAATTATTTGAAAGATACATTCTAACCCATTTTTTATGGAGGAATGAGAACATGGAAAGTTCGCAGGAGCTAGCTTGATTTTTACATATGACTCATATAAGCAGAATGCTCCTACATATGATTTTTTTCTTAATCTCTATAGAGATAGTTTAAAGTTTGTTGAAGGGTTGTCGTAGTAATTATAGATAAAACTGATAGAACCAAACCCATCGCAATATACATTTTAGGATTAAACGTAAGCAGTATTCGGAGAAATTAATGGGCAGTGCAAGTAAAGGACTAGGTAAGTCTCTAGAGTCAAGGGTCTACGCATCATCCGACACTATAGAAACAAAACTCAAGAAGGATCTACTGATTCTTACTTGCGGACTGATGAACATTGGTGTTGTAGGGTGGTTAGCCATTTACTGGGCCATGGGTATCGAATTCTCTACTACGGTACCTCTGTGTTACCAAGTCATTTCTGTTGCGTCCCTCGTGATATTTCTTGTAACTCGCAACTTTAATTTTTTTCGTATCATACAATTGAGTCTGTTCCTTTTTGCTCCATTTATTATGCAATGGAGCATTGGCAACTATGTCACTTCCAGTGGTGTGGCACTCTGGGCATTCCTGTCTCCGTTGGGAGCGATGTTTCTTTATGGCTACCGCGCATCAGTTCCTTGGTTTACAGCTTACATTATACTTAATGCACTATCTGGGTTTTTCGATTATTACCTGATGACAGGTATTGAAAGTGGCGTACCGCTAAAGACCATTGCCGTATTCTTTAGTCTCAATTTTGTTGTCGTTTCTACCATTATCTTTCTGTTGGTACGTTTTTTTGTAGAAGAGCAGGCTACCATCAAAAAACATTTGGATGAGGAGCATTCTTTACTGCTCTTGGAACAGCAGAAATCCGAGCGCCTTCTACTCAACATGCTGCCAGTTCACATTACCAAGCGATTGAAACAGGATTCAACCACGATTGCGGACGGGCACGCGGACATAACAGTGGCGTTCGCTGATATCATAAACTTTACTCGTCTAACTGAGGAAATGTCGCCACAGCAGATGGTAGTGTTGCTGAATAGTGTATTTTCTAGTTTTGACTCCCTAGTCGAAAAGTACGGCTTGGAGAAAATTAAGACCATTGGTGATGCATACATGGCGGCAGGGGGGCTAGTCAATGTGCATTCTGACTATGTTGCCGCTATGGCCGACATGACTCTAGAGATGACTGAGCTAATTATCGTAAAACCAGAATTCAAGAAGTACAATTTAGGTATCCACATTGGTATCAGTACTGGGCCACTGGTGGGTGGTGTTATTGGTACCAAACGTCTTGTATATGATTTGTGGGGCGACACTGTAAACATTGCTAGCCGTTTATCCACTTATAGTGTTTCTGAAAAAATCCAGGTGGATACCACCACCTATAACCGACTTCGAAGTCGCTATCAATTTAACGGTCCACACAAGATTACGGTCAAGGGCAAAGGAGAGCTAACGATGTATTTGCTGGAAGGAGGACCTCGGGCGGCAAAGTAAATTTTTATTTTGAAATGGGACTACACACCAAATATCTTTTTCCATAATTGCAATACCGTTGTATGTGCATTGTGTAGACAACCTGCTTCAATTCGCGCAAATTTATGTGCCCCACTTCCTGTTATTTGTGTGCTTGGTTGGCTCGAATCGGCATTCAATCTTAGTCGGTGTTGCATTCGTCGGAATTCACGGTAAGCTTCGAGCACTGCTTTAGCATCTGTCATGGGAATGAGTCCAAGTTTCCCAGAAAGATTAAGTAACGCAATGTTACCGATGTTGTTCGTTAGTTCCGAGTGGTTGCATGCATGGCCAAGAACCAAATATTGCACTAAAAATTCGACATCAATAATGCCACCACGGTCATGTTTGATATCAAATAACTGAGTTGGATTGGGATGACTATCCAGCATTTTCTGTCGCATAATCAGGACTTCATGTTTAAGGTTTGCTAAATCACGTCGATGACATAGGACTTCCTTGCGGATATGCTCGAAGGCTTCACCCACATGGTGGTTTCCCGCCACAAAGCGTGCACGTGTTAATGCCTGATGCTCCCATACCCAAGCTTGTTGCTTCTGGTATTGTCTAAAAGCCTCGATAGAACTTACCAGCAAGCCACTGGTACCATTAGGACGCAAGCGCAAATCTGTTTTATACAGCAGTCCAGCTGAAGTGTAGTTGGTAAGCCAGAAGTTGATGCGCTGACCCAGCTTTGCATAAATTTCCGATGCGTCGAGACGAGAATCGTCATAAAGAAAAATGATATCAAGATCAGATGCGTAACCCAGCTCTTTTCCCCCCAGTTTACCGTAGCCGATTATGGCGAAGGCAGGTTCATCCCGGTATTTTTTTCTTAAGCCTGACCAGGCTAAGCGCAAGACCGTATCAAGAACCAGATCGGCGAGATTAGTCAAATGATCACTCAAGGTTTCCAGAGGTAATAGTCCCTCCAGGTCCTTGGCAAGCAGTTGAAATACCTTGGAATGATGAAAATGCCGTAGTACATCCATCTGGTGTTCTATATCATTTTCCCCAACGGCGTTGGTGTTTTTCAACTGCTGTGCTAATTCCATTTTGGATATGGACCAGTCGGGTGTGCTTTGGAGGTCAGTCGCATTAAGTAACTCGTCCAGCAGAATTGGATGTTGTGTTAAATATCCGCTGGCCCATTGGCTGACACTGGCTAATTTGGCTACTCGTTCTAGGGCTTGAGGATGTTCCAGCAATAACGAGAGGTAGGAAGCACGTTGACTCACACTTTCGAGTAGTTGCAATATGCGCTCTAGGGTAGTGTCGGCAGGTGGAAATTTAATCGCCACTTCAATCAGGATGGGGATCAATACATCGATTCTCAGTTGGCTGGAATCTGGTAGTTGTCGATAGCGAGTACTGTTGTGGAATTTCTGTAAATGAACAAGGATTTTCTCCGGATCAGAGAATCCCATAGCACCCAGTCGTGCAACAGCAACTCCGGTTACAGCTCCAGATTCGTTCTCAGTCGGTTCCTGCCACAGCCATGCCAGCACGTTCTGGGACTTTAATTTATTCGAAGTGGTAAAGACTTGCTCAAAGTGGCGGGTTACGTTGATTCGATGGGTGTCGAGTTCTTGTAGAAAACCATCGTAGTCGGGGAAGCCCATAGCGGTTGATATTAGTATTTGGTCTGCTGAGCTTCTTGGCAATGTCTGTGTTTGTTGATCATCGAGATATTGTAAACGGTGTTCCAGATTACGCAGAAAGCCATAGGCGTTCGTGAGCTCTACAACTACCTTTTTTGCTAACTGCCCTTTCTCACGCAGACGCTCTAAAATGGCAAGCGTGGGACGGATACGCAGTTCTGCATTACGACCACCACGGATCAATTGAAATACTTGGGCAATGAATTCGATTTCGCGAATGCCACCGGGCCCAAGTTTGATATCGTCGTGTATTTCGCGACGGCTGACCTCCTGGCGAATTTGCGAGTGCATGTTACGCATGGATTCATAAGCACCGAAATCCAGGTATTTCCGAAATATGAACGGTTGCACTATTTGTTCCATAAGTGTCGATGCCATTGCGCGTGGGCCTGTGATTACTCGGCTCTTGATCCAAGCATAACGTTCCCATTCACGTCCTTGGGTAACAAGATATTCTTCCAACATGGCGAAGCTCATGACTAAAGGGCCGCTTTCACCGTAGGGACGCAGCCGCATGTCAACACGAAATACATAGCCATCAGCGGTAATGTCGTTGAGGCTGGCAATTAGCTTGCGTCCTAGACGGGCAAAAAAGTCATTGTTGGAAATAGGCGTGACTCCGCTGGTTTCACCATCTTCTGGATACAAAAATACCAGATCCACATCTGATGACACATTAAGCTCCCCGCCGCCTAGTTTGCCCATGGCGATCACTAGCATTTCCTGATTTGTTCCAGATTTGTCACCCTTGGGAAAGCCATAATGGTCAGGATTGGCCAGCCAGGTTTGGTGACGTTCTAGCGCGAAGCAAATGGTAATTTCGGCTAAATTAGTCATGCTCATCATAACTTCGGAAAGATCTGCTAATCCACTGAGATCCCGTGCTACTAGATGTAGCATTACTCGTTTGCGCAAGTTGCGTAGGGCACTGTGGAGGGCATTTGCATTGTTTGCAACATTAGGATATGTATTCAGGTATGCTTGCATCTCCTCCTTAGGAAAAGGATGTTGCACGTTTTGTATAAGCTCCGTCCACAATTCAGGCTCGCTTTCGAGCAAGCGCTGTGCATAACGACTAAAAGTTAGGCTAGAACGGATTTTTTTTTCAGAAAAGTAATTGTTTGTATGCATAGTTGAGGATTCAGAGTTACAATAAATTTTGCTAAACTTGTTATTCTATTGGTGTTCATGTAATTTATTCGGAAGGTTGCTTGAAGAAGAGTATTACCGTATCTAACCCTAGATACAATCGCATCTTATCAATCGGATCAAGTCCTGAGCGCATATTTTGGCCCTTCCTGTCTGGGCAGAGTAGAGCGTACCTTCCCGGCTGCAAAACTGGAAGAATTTATTGAACTTGTCAGCAATTTTACCTCTTGTGAAGCGTAGCGGCTTTTTGTTCCGGTTTCTGACATCGTGTCTGCTTGTCTTAGCAGTCTGTGTCAGCCTGTTACTGTTGACTTTGCGTTATTGGCTGCTACCGGATATTGACCATTACCGTAAAGACATTGCTTTTGCTATCACTCAGGCTGCTGGACAGCGTGTAACCATAGGCTCAATTAGCGCAAACTGGGATGGCTTACACCCCAATCTGATGCTGCGTAAGGTACAGGTACATGACAAAGAGGGTAGTCCTGTACTGTTGCTAAATAGAATAGAGAGTACATTCTCGTGGCTTTCATTGTTGCATGGTGAATTGGACTTTCGTGAAATTAAGATTGAGCAACCCAATCTTACCGTATACCGCGATGCTAAAGGGGTGCTACATGTAGCGGGCATTACGCTTAGCAGAGAGCAGACTGCAAACCAGATCGGTTTTCTAGCCTGGTTGCTGCACCAGAGACATGTTGATGTTGTTGATGCCAATATTATCTGGCAGGATGAAAAACGTGGCGCACCGTTATTGGAATTAAGAGCAGTTAACTTACATTTGGAAAATCGAGGAAATCGTCATCGTTTTGGCGTACGTGCCACTCCTCCTGCTGAACTTGCTTCACCACTTGATGTCCGTGGAGATTTTACCGGGGAGTTGTTGAGTACTTCCGAACAGTGGCATGGACAGTTATTCGTCAAATTGAATTATGTTGATATTGCCGCTTGGCGTTCCTGGATTTCGCTTGCAAAAACGATTGAAATCAATCGTGGTACTGGGGCACTTCAAATGTGGATCAATTTAGATAGGGGAGGCATTAAACGGCTGACGGCAGATTTGCGCTTGGAAAATGTTAAAACACGCTTAACAAATGAGCTACCAGAGTTGGATCTTGCTTCCCTTCAGGGCAGAGTGGGATGGAAAAAAATAAAAAACAGCACAGGTAAAGGCTTTGAACTCTTCGCCCGTCAATTGGGTGCTGTTATTCGTGGAGAGCGTGTATTGCCGCCAGCAGATTTTTTACTGCAAGCAGTTTGGGCTCATGATGGGAAACAGAGTGGCGGGAAATTGAGCGTTAATGGGCTAGACCTGGGAATTTTGGTGGATCTGATGGATTATTTTCCCCTGGACGGACCTTCACGTGAGCGGCTTACTAGGTTGTCCCCTCGCGGAGAAATTCGTGACATGCGAGCAAAATGGGATGGTGCGTGGTCAGCACCTGTACATTTAAGGGTGAAAGGAAGGTTTATTAATATAGGTATGAATAGATTTGAGGCGGTGCCAGCATTCCGCGGTGTCAGCGGTTATATAGATATAAGTGAAAAAGGCGGTACACTAAATTTTAATTCGCAAAAGGTCAGCTTGGATTTGCCTGAAGTATTCCGCAAGGTGCTGTTGCTCGATACATTTACTGGCCAGGCTAGTTGGAAGCCTTTGAAAAATCAAGATTCTATAGAAATTAAATTCAGCAATATTTCATTCGCAAACAGTCATGCTTCCGGGGGTATTCACGGCAGTTATCGTACTGAGCGTGATGGCCTAGGTGAAATTGATTTAGTAGGCCATCTGATGCATGCAGACGCACGCTATGTGGGACTGTATCTGCCGATGGTGAATAAATTTCCTC
>JAZGCR010000083.1:0-3177 GCA_036477105.1 Nitrosomonadaceae bacterium
TAAAAGCAGTCATTACCAGTACGGTTCACGTAATACATTCGTTTTCTGCAGCAGTCCTAATATACTGAACTTTTATTTGATAGGAATTCTCTGAAATACCATGATCTGGAAACCCAACGTAACCGTCGCAGCAGTCATCAAGCAAGATGGCAAATATTTGTTGGTTGAGGAGCAAACTAAGCGCGGAGTGCTGTTCAACCAACCGGCTGGACACTTAGAACCTAACGAATCTTTAGTCCATGGTGTAATCCGAGAAACATTAGAAGAAACGGGTTACACTTTCGCCCCACAATGGCTACTAGGCATTTATAGATGGCACTCACTTCTCAATGATACAACTTATTTGCGTTTCGCCTTCTCCGGTACAGTCGTTTGCTATGACCATGACCGAAAATTAGATGAAGGTATAGTACGCGCAGCGTGGTTCAACACAATTGAAATATATGGACTAGTCCACCGGCACCGCAGTCCTCTGGTTATTAAATGCATTGAAGATCATTTGGCTGACAAACATTATCCTCTGGAAATTCTTACTCACTACGATTGAAACAATGAGAAAACGGCGCGTTGTAATAGGAATGTCAGGAGGGGTTGATTCGTCCGTCGCGGCACTGTTACTTAAGCAGCAAGGCTATGATGTAGTAGGCCTATTCATGAAAAACTGGGAAGACGACGATACGGACGAGTATTGTTCATCTAGACAGGATCTCATCGACGCTGCATCAGTTACCGATATCATCGGCATTCATCTGGAAGCGGTGAATTTTTCTGCTGAATACAAGGAGAAAGTATTCAGCCGATTCCTTGCAGAATACCAGGCGGGACGAACACCCAACCCAGACGTGTTATGTAACGCCGAAATCAAGTTTAGTGCATTTCTTGATCACGCCATCAAACTTAGTGCCGACCATATTGCTACTGGTCACTATGCGCAAATACGCGAATTAAACGGCATGTTCCAGCTGCTAAAGGGCAGAGATGAAACAAAGGATCAGAGTTACTTTCTCTATCGCCTTAACCAGAGGCAGTTAACTAGCACTCTATTCCCTATCGGACATCTCTACAAACGCGAGGTGCGTAAGATCGCTCAGGATTATAAATTACCTAATTTCTCCAAGAAAGATAGTACTGGTATCTGCTTTATTGGTGAGCGTCCATTTAGGAATTTTCTCAGTCGCTATTTGCCACATAAACCGGGAGAAATACAGACTCCAGAGGGAAAAATAGTAGGGGAACATATCGGCCTGATGTACTACACCATCGGACAACGACAAGGATTAGGGATAGGTGGAACCAAGGAGGGTTTTGGTAAACCATGGTTCGTCTTGGAAAAAAACATGGCGAACAATACCCTGGTTGTAGTGCAAGGTCACGATCACCCCAAATTATTTCAGCCCACGCTTGCCGCATCCGATCTTACATGGATTAGTGGCAAAACACCGCATTGTAGCCGGGTTTATGCTGCCAAGACCCGTTATCGCCAATCCGATGCGCCCTGCTCTATAGCAAAAATTGGTGAGGTTAAATGCGAAATCGAATTTGCTCAACCTCAATGGGCTGTAACGCCAGGGCAATCAGTGGTGGTCTATGAAAGCAAGGTATGCTTGGGTGGAGGAGTAATCACGGAGTGAAGAAAACAGCCAATATCAAACAATGCTAAAAATGTATTGCATTTTTTAATTTTATTCCTTTGGTGCCGTTTCCATGAATGATGCCCGCCTCTCCATCGTATCAGCCAGATTAGCTAGATTGGGAAACGCATTGCGCCACTCTACTTCAGGGAAACGAAAAACCAGATAACCAAGTGTACAACACAACGCGATATCAGCTAGCGTATAGGTATTACCTTCGCACCATTTCTTGTCACCCAGATCTCGAGCTGCTGCTTCTAGTCCCAGCGTGACTTTCTTTTGCTGGCGTGTGACCCATTCCACGTTTTGCTGCGTATCCGGACGCTTGCGTTCCAGAAAGATAGTGGCAGCTGCGTCGCAAATACCATCTGCTAAGGCCTCCCAGCGCTTCACCATGATGCGGTGCCTGCTGGATTCTGGAATCAGGCGTGATACCGGATTAGCACTATCTAGATATTCAACGATCACTCGCGAATCAAATAAGGCAGCACCATCATCCATAATCAGCACTGGCACCTTACCCAATGGATTGTAATCGGGCACATGACTCCCTACATTCCATGGGATATCAACATCAAAATCATAGCCAATACGTTTTTCAGCTAAAACAATTCGTACTTTACGCACGTATGGACTGGTAAGTGATCCAATAAGCTTCATAGCATCCTGGATGGCTGTTTAAATCAGTGATGCGCAGTATACCAACTTTCCATACTGCACGGCACATGGCACAGGAATATGCCCACCTATGTTAGAATAATTAAGAATCAGAAAAATCAACGATATGAGCCTCTCCCCCCTTACCGCCCTCTCCCCCCTTGATGGACGCTATTACAGCAAAGTTGCGGCTCTACGACCATATTTCAGTGAGCTTGCGCTGATCCGTTACCGCGTTCAGGTAGAAATTGAGTGGTTTAAAGCATTGAGCCATGAGCCTGCAATTGCAGAAATCTCACCATTTTCCGCAGACATCATTTCACAATTTGACAGTCTGGTAGTGGACTTTTCTGAGTCTGACGGGAAATCAGTCAAAGCCATTGAAGCTCACACCAACCACGATGTTAAAGCCATTGAATACTGGCTTAAAGAGCGCATAGTAAAAAATATTGAAGTTTCTAAAATAACTGAATTCATTCATTTTTCCTGTACTTCGGAGGATATCAATAATCTTTCCTATGGTTTAATGCTAAAGCACAGCCGAGATCATGTAATGCTGCCAGCCCTGAAGGATATCATCGGAAGTCTCGTCAGAATGGCACATCAACTAGCTGATACGCCCATGCTCGCCCGTACTCATGGCCAGCCCGCCACTCCCTCCACATTAGGGAAAGAACTCGCAAACGTTGCACACCGCCTGCAACGTGGATACGAGCATCTTGCTACCATATCCATACTAGGCAAGATTAACGGAGCAGTGGGCAATTATAATGCCCACCTCGCTGCATACCCAAATTTCAACTGGGAAAAATTTGCGCAAGCTTTCGTCGAAAAACTTGGCCTAGAATTTAACCCCTATACCACTCAGATCGAACCACATGACTCCATC
>JAZGCR010000084.1:0-8276 GCA_036477105.1 Nitrosomonadaceae bacterium
GAATCCCATCAGCAACAATTCCATGTAGAGTGTGTTATTCCAAAACTTAACATTCGTACCATTGGAAAAGGTGCTAGCCATCGTAGCGCGGAGCAAGAAGCAGCAAAGAGAGCTTACGAACAAGTACACTCGAATAGTTAAAACTTGCAGATGGGTCAAAATTTTGTTGATTCTCCCCGGGTAAGTTTTTTTATTTTCTGCTGAGTGCATTTCAAGATGATGGCTACTCCAAATTACCGTACCGGATACATTGCCATCATTGGGCGACCTAATGTTGGCAAATCCACGTTACTTAACCATTTGGTCGGACAGAACGTCAGCATTACCTCGAAAAAGGCGCAGACCACCCGACATCGAATTAATGGCATCCTAACTGATGAGCAATCACAGTTCATTTTCGTCGATACACCCGGTTTTCAGACGCGGCACATGAATCGGTTAAATAGTGTGATGAACCGTGCTGTCACTCAAAGTATGCATGATGTGGACGTGGTGGTGTTTGTGATTGAAGCAATATGTTTTGATGAGCGAGACGCACGAGTCTTGAAACTCTTGCCTATCGACAAACCTGTGATTCTCGTCATCAATAAAGTGGATCGTCTAGCAGATAAATCGAGGCTTCTTCCGTTCCTTGAAAAACTTTCTAAAGAGTTTTCCTTCGCGTCAATGATTCCAATAAGTGCGGAGTGTGGAACACAGCTTCCAGAATTGATATGTGCAATTCGTCCATATTTACCAAAGTGCCAGCCATTATTTAGTAAAGATGAAGTTACAGATCGTAGTGAGCGATTTATTGCAGCCGAGTTGGTGCGTGAGAAACTATTTCGTTTGATGTGGGATGAAATTCCTTATTCCACTAGTGTTGCTATAGATCAATTCACAACTGAAAGTGGACTGCGTAGAATTCATGCTTCCATTATTGTAGATAGGGCCAATCAAAAGGCCATGATCATAGGTAAGAATGGTGAGGAGCTCAAGGCAGTTGCTACTCAGGCACGTAGAGACATGGAGAAACTTTTTGGTGGTAAGGTGTATCTTAAAGTCTGGGTAAAGGTGAAAAGCGGATGGGCCGATGATTTGCGGACATTAAAAACTCTGGGCTATGAGTAATTTCATGAAGATAGTGAACATAGGTTAATCTTAGAAACGACATTGATGACTATAGATAAACTTCGACAAGATACTCAGCCTGCTTTTGTGCTGCACACTTATCCCTATCTGGAAACCAGTCTCTTAGTGGAGACTTTTACACGAAATTCTGGGCGGGTGCCGTTGGTAGCAAAAGGTGCCAAGCGTCCTAGATCTGCGCTCAGGGGATTATTGTTAGCGTTCCAACCGTTACAGATTTCTTGGACCGGGAAATCGGAATTACGAACTCTGCACAAGGCAGAATGGCAGGGTGGTCAGCAACCTTTGCAGGGAATGGCACTAATCTGTGGTTTTTATTTGAATGAATTGTTAGTGCGGTTACTGCGCCGCGATGATCCTCACGAACAATTATTCGAGCACTATCAAGAAACGCTGGCAGCATTGAATACTCAGAAAGACTACACTCCTATTCTGCGACATTTTGAACAGCACATGTTGAAAGAGCTGGGTTACGCTTTGACACTCAACGACGACGCTGTGTCAGGCAAGCCACTGAACCCGGATGAAGATTACTACTACGAAGTCGAGCGGGGGCCAGTGGTGGTAAATGGAAGTGATAATAACTGCGGCCTACAACTACGCGGGAAAACCCTACTAGACATGGAAAAAAATGATTATTCTGATGCCACTACACGACAGCAAAGTAAGATACTGATGCGTTACATACTCAACCATTATCTTGGCGAGCGACCGTTGTACACTCGGCAATTACTGAGGGATCTACAGAAGTTATGATTGAACTGGGTGTCAATATTGATCATGTTGCAACTTTACGGCAAGCGCGTAGAACACCCTACCCCAGTCCAGTAGAAGCAGCGTTGATCGCAGAGTCTGCTGGAGCAGATGCGATTACTTTGCACTTGCGGGAAGACCGACGCCACATTCAGGATAGAGATGTAAAGACTCTGCGTAATTTGCTTAAAACCCGCATGAATCTGGAAAGTGCGGTGACCGATGAAATGATAACTTTTGCGCTAAGTATAAGACCGGAGGATGTTTGTTTGGTGCCTGAACGGCGAGAAGAATTGACAACTGAGGGCGGACTAGACGTGGCAAGACATTTCGAACAGGTAAAACGTGCATGCAACAGACTGGCTGAAGCAGGCATTCGAGTTTCACTATTTATCAACGCAGACCGTGCACAGATTGATGCAGCGGTGAAGACAAGTGCACCAGTGATTGAAATTCATACTGGCCACTATTCTGACGCGCTGACTGCAAGAGAACAACAGAAGGAACTTGAGCAGATTCGCGCTGCTGTGACACATGGGGTTAATCAAGGTTTAAGAGTTAATGCGGGGCATGGATTACATTATAATAACGTACAATCCATCGCTGCTATTTCTGACATATCTGAGCTAAATATCGGTCATGCTATTGTAGCACAGGCTTTGTTTCTAGGCTTTGAACAGGCAGTGCGGGAAATGAAAAAATTATTGCTGGAAGAGCACAAATGATCTATGGAATTGGGACCGATCTTGTCGAACTCTCGCGCATTGTGCGTTTACTAGAAAAATACGGTAAACGTTTTGCTAAAAGACTACTAACAAATGGCGAGTGGCCTGAGTTTATGAATAGCGACAAACCAGCAATATTTCTAGCTAAGCATTTTGCTGCTAAAGAGGCATTTTCCAAGGCCATGGGAACGGGTTTCCGTCACCCTGTAAGTTTAAGTCACATTGGGATTACCCATGACCGTCTGGGAAAGCCGTATTACGACTTTCATCCAGAACTAAACATATTGATTAGAAATGAGGGAATTACTAGTTACCATCTTTCTATAAGTGACGAGATGAGCCTTGCTTGTGCTTTTGTGATCCTGGAGAAATAATGTCGCTTGGTCCCGTCATGCTCGACATCGAAGGCACGCAACTTACGGTAGACGATAAAAGAAGACTTCAGCATCCTCTGACCGGTGGCGTAATTTTATTTGCCCGTAACTACTCATCACTCAGGCAATTAACCGGATTAACTGCCGAAATTCATGCTCTACGAATTCCGCCTTTGCTGATTGCAGTGGATCATGAGGGCGGCAGGATACAGCGATTCCGTAAAGATTTTACAAGATTGCCCACAATGCGTGAATTAGGGGGAATTTGGGACGAGCACCCTGGCCGAGCGCGTCATCTGGCACAACTAACAGGCTATGTGCTAGCGGCTGAATTGCGTGCTTGTGGTGTAGATCTAAGTTTTACTCCAGTGCTTGATGTAGATCATGGACAGAGTTGCATCATCGGAGACCGTGCTTTTCATCGCAATCCACAGGCTATAGCCGATCTAGCCCACAGTCTGATGCTGGGCCTAAAGCTAGGCGGTATGGCGGCGATTGGCAAACACTTCCCTGGTCACGGCTTTATCCAAGCGGATTCTCATATTGAAGTACCAGTGGATGAGCGCAGCTACGCCGACATCGAAATGGACGATCTGATTCCGTTCCGACAAATGATTGATTTTGGCCTTGCCAGTATTATGCCGGCACATGTCATATACTCCAAGGTAGATTCACGACCCGCCGGGTTTTCAAAAGTATGGTTGCAAGAAATCTTACGTACTAATCTTGGTTTTGATGGTTGCATTTTTAGTGATGACCTAAGCATGGAAGGTGCTGCAGTTGCCGGTGACGTAGTACAACGTGCCGAAGCTGCATTCAACGCAGGCTGCGATATGGTGCTGGTATGCAATAATCCACATGCGGCAGATAAATTGTTAACGGAACTGCAATGGGATATCCCAGCTATTAGTCTTGTCCGTCTAGCCCGCATGCGCGGACGATCCCGCCCTGATTCAGTGGCTAAATTGCATCAGAATGCTCATTTCATTAAATCAATGAAGGAAGTTGGAAACATTGGAGTCAGCAATGGCGAACTGCCGCTAGTATAATCCAATGATTTTATAATATTTGTATTACTTGCTTTGAGCTTAGCACGTTATTTACTATTCTAGACAAAGATTTTGTTCAATCATAGGCCTATGTTTTCTCATCTACTGCATAGAGTTACGCAGCTTTCATACTCAGGCTTATATTTATTGCTGAAAACTTACGCAAATATCATATAGGTGCACGCCTTTCCTTAATACACATTATTGACAAAGCAAAAGGTTAATATTATTTTAGTAGTGGTTTTGAAAATTCACCGAGAAAAACACCTGAAAAGCAGTTGTGGCTCCAGAAAATATGATGGTGAGCCCACCAGTACTCAAATTCTGAATAACTTCATGGCATGTTTATAATTAATTACTTTATGGGTTAGAGGTTGAAACTGAATAAGGAGTTTCACGTACTAAGAATCTTATTTTTTCTTTATGTAAAATATGAACTCTTTATTTACCTCTGACAGCGATAGTAGAATATTGCCTGTCTGGTCAGAAAAGACTTGGAAATCAATGACTGTACCGGGGTCGGTAGCAATTATTCTAAGCACTTGTCCGGAAGTCATGTCCGCCAGAGATTTCTTTGAGCGCAGAATAGGCAGCGGGCAGTTTAGGCCACGCACATCAAGTTCTTTGTCGAAATTCATGCTTCCTTTGCTCAATAGGCTGCTATTAATAATCAAAAGATTATAAAACTATCACCCGCAAAGAATCTAGTAAATATGGGTAGAGTATCAAAGATGAGTTAGGATGGAGAAATTGATAGCACAATTTCTTAGATTTGATAACTATGCCAGCCAATTTTTCGCCCACACTACTTGGACAACTATCACCAATAAAGGGAGTATCCCTCGGTATTGCTGAGGCAGGGATTAATAAATCCAATCGTAAAGATTTACTATTGATCACGTTGGATAAAGATGCAAAAGTTGCTGGAGTATTTACGCAGAACCGTTTTTGTGCCGCGCCAGTAATAGTGGCTAAGGAACATCTTTTCGAATCTGATTCTAGACTTCCAATCCGAGCATTAATTATAAATACTGGAAACGCTAATGCTGGCACCGGTGAGGAAGGTATCACGCATGCCCGTTCTATTTGTGCAGAACTGGCCAGATTGCTGGGTTATGATGAGAAGCAGGTATTGCCATTCTCTACTGGTGTCATTATGGAGTCGTTACCGCTGGAGAAAATTATTTCAGGTTTACCAACAGCAGTAGCTGATCTTAAGCCGGACAATTGGTTTGTTGCGGCTCAGGCGATTATGACTACCGATATTGTACCCAAAGTGATGTCTAAGCAGATTTTACTTGGAAGTACAACTGTGACTGTTACTGGGGTTGCTAAAGGCTCTGGTATGATCCATCCTAATATGGCGACCATGCTGGGTTACTTGGCGACTGATGCAGCTTTGAACCAATCACTCTTGCAGCAAATGGTACGTTATGCAGCGGATAATTCATTCAATCGGATTACTGTGGATGGCGACACTTCGACCAACGATGCTTTCATTCTAATTGCTACAGGTCGTGCTGGGAATGTAGAAATCGAGGATAAAGAGAGTACAGAATTCATAGCGTTGCAAGAAACGGTGACAGAGGTAGCGGTGCTGCTTGCAAAAGCTATTGTACGAGACGGTGAAGGTGCAACCAAATTTATTACGGTGAGGGTTGAAGGCGGGAGAGCCGTAGATGAATGTGTCAAGATTGCATACGCTATTGCTCATTCGCCGCTGGTAAAAACTGCATTTTTCGCATCTGACCCAAATCTAGGACGGATACTTGCCGCTGTAGGTTACGCGGGAATAGATGATCTTGATGTAGGATCCTTGCAACTCTATCTTGATGATGTACTAGTTGCAGAGAATGGTGGAAGGGCGCGTAGTTATCGTGAACAAGAAGGCAAGCGGATAATGAAGCAGTCTGAAATTACTGTGCGAGTTGTGCTTAACCGAGGGAAAGCTTCCACCACGGTATGGACTTGCGATTTTTCTTACGATTATGTAAAAATCAATTCAGATTATCGAAGCTGATTTTTTAAATGCATGAATGAAATTAGTAAATTGTATATTCGTACCAATAAGCTGCTTTCCCGGTTAGAGAGGCTGCTGCCTGTTGAGCAGCCAGCTACCGACTGGAAAGCTACAATTGCTTTTCGCTGGCGCAAACGTGGCGGTGTCGGATTCATTCAGCCAGTCACACATCCTCACCGTATCGCGCTCTATGCATTACATAGCATTGATCAGCAGAAAAAGCTTATCAACCAAAATACCCGTCAGTTTGTAAAGGGCTATCCTGCCAACAACGTATTGCTTACCGGCGCTCGTGGTACCGGAAAATCATCGCTGGTGAAGGCTGTGTTGAATAAATATGCAGCTAAAGGACTGAGACTGATTGAAGTGGAAAAGCATAATCTTACTGATTTGCATGATATTGTCGAACAAATATATCGACGCCCGGAACGCTTCATCCTATATTGTGACGATTTATCATTCGAGGCCGATGAGCCTGGGTATAAGGCGTTAAAAGTAGTGCTGGATGGTTCTATTTTCACGGTTTCAGAAAATGTCTTGGTTTACGCAACTTCTAGTCGACGTCATTTGATGCCGGAGTCTATGCGAGACAATCTTGATACCAAGCATTTAGATGGGGAAATTTATCTAAGCGAATCAGTTGAGGAGAAAATTTCATTGTCGGATCGTTTTGGTTTGTGGGTGTCATTCTATCCATTTGATCAAGATCAGTATTTGGACATTGTTGGCTACTGGCTTGCTTATTTCGGTATTAAGGAGATGGTTCCTGCGGTACGTGAAGCTGCACTGCGATGGGCGCTTGGGCGAGGTTCCCGAAGTGGGCGAGTGGCATGGCAGTTCGCACGTGATTGGGCAGGCAGACATAGGCTAGTGGCAAGGTGAGAAATAATATTTGGGTCACTTTATAAGGCTAAATCTATAGTCCATTAATCTACCTTAGTATGTCTCATCTCCCTGTTATTGAAGTGGCCGTTGCAGTTATAACCCGATCTGACGGAAGCTTTCTTTTGGCCCGTAGACCTGAAGGTAAGCCCTATGCAGGTTACTGGGAGTTTCCCGGCGGGAAAGTGGAACCTGGTGAATCCCACCTGCATGCGCTCAATCGTGAATTGGTGGAAGAACTGGACATACATATCGAACTTGCTTATCCGTGGATCACTCGCGTTTTTACGTATACTCATGCCACTGTGCGGCTTTGCTTTTATCAGGTAGTGAAGTGGCATGGCGAGCCGCATGCATACGAAAATCAGGAGTTGTTCTGGCAATTTGCGGACAACGTTAGAGTTGCGCCGATGTTACCGGCCAATGCACCAGTATTACGTGCACTTAATTTGCCCTCGGTCTATATAATTACTAATGCAGCTGAACTGGGTGTGCAAGTTTCATTAATGCAGATTGAAAGTTCATTTCAGCAGGGTTTACGGTTGGTGCAGGTGCGTGAGCAAGCAATGATAAAAGATGAGTTACGGGTATTTGCACATGAGGTAGTTGAGCTTGCTCATCGTCACGGCGCGAAAGTTTTGGTGAATGGCGATGTCGAATTATCTAGAGAAATTGGTATGGACGGGGTGCATTTTTCTTCAATACAACTGATGGGTCTTTCCAGCCGTCCGAACACCAATTGGTGTGGGGCATCATGCCACAATACTGAGGAGCTTTTTCATGCTGAGCAACTAGGTATGGATTTTGTAGTGTTGGGACCAGTGTTGCCAACGTTAAGTCATCCAAGGTCTGTCCCGCTGGGTTGGAGAAAATTCGCTGCACTGATCCGTAATTTTTCACTTCCAGTCTATGCTTTGGGTGGTTTGTGCCTGGAAGATTTAACTACGGCTTGGGAACATGGCGGCCATGGTATCGCCATGATGCGGGGATGGGCATAGGAAGTTTCATTAGCGGATAGACAAATGGTAAATATTGAAACGCAATTCTTGGAAGCAAACCAGTTATTCTTCGATTTCTATTTCCTTAGTTTCTAGTTCTTCCGTTTTTGAGATGCGGTAGGATTCAGTATCCTAGCGTACATAGTTTGGTCATAACAAAATATATTTTATTAAACAATATGTTATATTGTCATGCTTGGATTATTATTTTCTTGATCTAAAAAATGTAACCAGTTTGTAACCGCATTTACTCAATGTTGTGTTGTCTGTTTAGCTTTTTTAACGCTCATATCTTTAAGTTTGTACCATACGAAGTTAGTGTAGGGGGGGGGCTATTAAGTGGCGGG
>JAZGCR010000085.1:0-10163 GCA_036477105.1 Nitrosomonadaceae bacterium
ACCAAAGCCATGCCACGGATCATTCGGATTATCTGCGAAACACTTGGATGGGATTGTGGCGCTTACTGGAAAGTTGATAAGGAGAAACAGCAGTATTACTGCACCGAGACTTGGAGTCTTGCGAACACCCAGATCAAGAAATTCATGACTTATAGCAGCCAGTGTGTTTTTCCTATTGATCATGAAGGCTTCATTAAACGTACTTGGTTAAGCAACCGTCCAGTATGGATTTCTGACATTACCACAGAGCCAATTTCCCTGCGTGCATCGCAAGCAGCTGAAGCTAAACTACTAAGTGCGTTTGCCTTCAGAATACTGTCTGCAGATAAAACTATCGGTATCCTAGAATTTTTTAGTAGAAATACTCAGAAGCCCGACACCGCCTTACATGAGACGGCACTATCTATTGGCGTTCAAATAGGCCAGTTCATCCAACATAAACAAATAGAAGACGCACAGAGAAGAAGCGAAGCACAACTATCTGGCATCATTCAGTCAGCCATGCAAGCTATTATCATGGTGGATGAGGAAATGAGCATTGTTTTATTTAATCCAGCTGCGGAAAAAATATTTGGTTATAAAAGTAAGAACGTGATCGGCACAAAAATTAATAGACTTATCCCGGCTCGATTAATGGGACTACGCTTCAATGGAGAAGAATTTCCCATTGAGGCAAGTATTTCTCATCTGACCCTGAACAGAAAGAAACTTTATACTGTAATTTTGTCCGATCTTACGTTAAGCCTAGCTTCTGAAGAGAATTTACAGCTTGCTACCGAAGTAATAAAGAACGTACAGGAAGCCATCGTTATTATCGATGCATCTAAGAAAGTAATTTCGGTTAATCCAGCATTTACATCAATCACGGGCTTTACGGAGGACGAGGCTATCGGCAAGATCCCTCGAATCTTTAACGCTGATATAAATAATAAAGACTCTTATCAGACCATGTGGAGTTCTCTCAAAAAAACCGGACATTGGTATGGGGAAGTATGGGATCAACGCAAAAACGGCGATTTTTATTGCCAAGGCCTTTCGCTTGATACAATCAAAAATTTGTATGGAGAAGTTGGTTACTATGCAGCTGTTTTTTATGACATTACTGATCGTAAACATACAGAGGAGCGCATTCTCAATCTAAATACAGAATTGGAACAGCGTGTAATGGAACGCACTCGGCAACTTCAAGCTTCTAATAAGGAACTGGAAGCTTTCAGTTACTCAGTGTCACATGACTTACGCGCACCTCTGAGAGGGATAGATGGATTTAGTCAGTTGCTTCTAAAGAAATACGCTGATCAACTGGATGAAGCAGGTAATAACTATCTGCAACGAATTCGTAATGCGAGCGAACGTATGGGAGATTTAATTGATGATCTTCTACAATTATCAAAGGTCAGCGCAAGCAAAATTAAAACTAAATCCGTTGATTTAAGCCAACTGGTTCATTTAATATTGAGGGATCTCCAAGAAAATGATGCTAATCGTCAGGTAGAACTCGAAATACAAGATGGAGTTTTTATCGATGCGGATCCACGTCTTTTTCGAATCGTACTAGAAAACCTTGTAAGTAATGCTTGGAAGTTTACGGGGAAAAAAGAAAGCACGATTATTCGTTTTGGTATTAAGGAACAGAATGGTGAACAGGTGGTATTTATCAAAGACAATGGAGCTGGATTTAACGTAAAGTATGCTCATAAACTATTCGGTGCATTCCAGCGACTGCATAGCGTGACTGAATTTGAAGGCACTGGTATTGGTCTAGCCACAGTGTTGCGCATTATGAATCTTCATGGTGGGCGCATCTGGGCAGATTCGACCTTAGGTGAAGGTGCAGCTTTTTATTTCGTCGTTCCGCCCCACCGGTGAAGTGGAGACGACCAGCTAGAGGCAAAGGACAGATTGAGTACAAAAACCACAGATAAAGTAATTTTGCTGGTGGAAGACAATCCTGATGATCGGGAACTTGCGCTACTGGCATTCAAGGAAGCGAACATTACAAACAAGATCATTGCTTGCTGCGATGGTGAAGAGGCTTTGGATTATCTATTCGCAACAGGTGCGTATGCTGACCGGGATGTCCGTATTATGCCCGAGGTTATGCTTCTTGATCTCAAACTCCCTAAAGTTGATGGTTTTGAAGTACTTAAACGAGTACGTGAGGATCCTAGGACCAAATTGCTCCCGATAGTGGTCCTTACCACCTCCTCAGAGCAGAAAGACCTAGTTGAAAGCTACCAGTTAGGCACTAATAGTTACATACGCAAACCAGTTGATTTTGGCAAATTTATTGAGTTTGCCCACCAGTTTGGGTTGTACTGGTTAGTTTTAAATGAATCCCCGTTACGTAGAGGCATTAGAAGAGAGAACTAAAAAATCCGCACATAATTGCTCTGGTATTCCATTCATCATAATTGCCAGTCTGTCAAATGAATGAATACGTATTACTTGATAGAAATAGCCCGCCACTCATTTAGCAAGCCAGCTCAGTTATTGGTAAAGTGCTAAAATCATCGCTTATATTTGTATAAACTCACAGAGGTTCAGTGTTCATGTACCGTTGATTCTTGCGTTGATATCAATCATTATGACATATGCGAAATGAGCAATCTTGCCAATTTATTAGAACAACGGATTAGCTTAAATTACACTGATCACTTTGATTAAGCACTCCACTGATGGGGTATAAGAATATGGAACAGCAGACTTTACGCGTATTAATGATTGAAGATTCAGCGGATGATGCAGAACTGATTTTGCACCCTCTTAGGGAAAGTGGATTTACGGTTCACTGCCTACGTGTTGAAACTATTGAAAGTTTACGGAATGCGCTGAACAGCGAAAGTTGGGATGTGATTCTATCTGATTACAACCTGCCCGACTTCGACGCTGGAGAAGCATTAACACTTCTGAAAACACATGATCTAGATATCCCACTGATTATCGTGTCAGGCTGTATCGGCGAAGAAATCGCAGCGTCTTTAATGAAAGCAGGGGCACACGATTTTGTAATGAAAGGTAGTACAGCGCGGCTAGTTCCAGTCGTACAGCGAAGCCTACTGGAAGCACAGAACCGCAAACAGTTCAGTCAATCACAGACTGCATTGAAAAAAAGTGAGGCTCGCTTTCGGGCAATTGCCTCTAATCTTCCCGGCATGATGTTCCAGTTCATGTTAGAACAACATGAAAAAATGAGTTTCCCATACGTGAGCGATGGCTCACAGATGTTGCTTGGCTTACATCCTCACGCACTTATGGATGCTCCAGGATTGTTTCATGAGATGATCATACCTAAAGACAGGTCATCCTATTACCGTTCAATGACTGTCTCAGCTAAAAATCTTTCTCCCTGGAACTGGGAAGGTTGTATCCGAGTAGATGAGGAAACCGAGGCCAAGTGGATTAGTTTGCGTGCCACTCCTCGGCAAACTTCTAGCAAAGCGATTCTATGGGACGGTATTGTAATAAATATTACCAGAAACAAGCTAGCCGAAATCGAGATTGCAAGCTCTCGTGAACAATTAGCTGAGCTTTCTTCCTATTTGCAGAAAATTAAGGAACAGGAACGTGCTAGGATTGCCAGAGAAATTCATGATGACATCGGTGGTATTCTGACCGCTATTAAATGCGAATTGCTACCATGGACTGAGGGCGTACCCAATAAACCGGCCTTTTACCGAAAAAAAGCTGAATCCATCGAATCTTTAGTTGACCAGGTAATTGATAGTACACGTAGAATATCAATGGATTTACGACCGGGTATACTAGACTGCGGAATCGTTGCTGCTGTTAGATGGCAAGCAAAAGAGTTCTGTGATCGTGCCAGACTTCGATACCGAGTTTCGTGTGATAGTGATGAAATTCCATTAGATTCAGACCTATCAGTAGCAATTTTCCGCATTTTTCAGGAAACTCTGACAAATATTTCAAAACATGCAAACGCTTCACGACTTCAGATACGACTTTCAGAGAAAGACGGATGGATATTCCTTGAGGTCACTGACAATGGATGTGGGATCACGAACCAGGACATGACAAAATCACAATCTTTTGGAATCCGCGGTATGCGTGAGCGTTGCCAACAACTCAGAGGCAGTCTCTATATTACTGGCAGGCCTGGTAAGGGAACCAAAGTAACTATTTCAATTCCAGCAAATGCCATGGAGATGTCTTCAAATCAGCCCATAGACGCGAACATTACTCTAACAGTGTTACGACCTACACTTACAACAAATCACAAGAACCTGACAAAAACGTTACAGTACTGAGAAACTTGGATGATAGATGATACGTGTAATAATAGCTGATGACCATGCGATTGTGCGCCAGGGCCTGAAGCAGATACTTAGCGAAACTAATAACATTTCTGTCACGGGCGAGGCAGAAACTGGGTTACAGGCCATTAAGATCGTACGAGAGAATGTTTTTGACGTGATGTTGCTCGATATTTCTCTACCAGATAAAAGTGGCATTGAAGTGCTCAAACAAATTAAGAAAGAGCAACCTAGACTGATGGTTCTGATGTTAAGTATGCACACAGAACATGAATTTGCAGTACGCGCTCTAAAGGCTGGCGCATCTGGCTATCTTAATAAACAAAGCGCTCCTGCCCAACTTGTTACCGCGATACGCCAGGTGGCCACCGGAAAAAAATATATCAGCGCTACTCTTGCTCAAGAACTTGCTAACACACTGGGCCAGGATACTGATCAGCCGCTACACGAGACTCTGTCTGATCGTGAATTCCAGACTTTGTGTCTGATTGCTGCTGGTAAAACCCCCTCTGATATTTCTACCGAATTGTGTTTAAGCCCTAAAACTATCAGCGTATACCGGTCTCGCCTTCTACAAAAACTTAAACTTACTAATAATTCTGAGTTAACACGCTACGCTATTAGGAATCATCTAGTCGATTAAACCCCCCTTCCCTACCTATCCCGCCAACAATATGGCTGATTAGAATTATTCTTAAGTATTAATAATCTCTGCCCAGCTACATTCACGATAACACATCGGTCTTATTTTCTTACCGAATAATTTAAGAATAAGGTAATAGATTGAAAATTGTCAAAACAAGTTAGCGGCTTAAGAAAACAAGTTGGTAGTTAGAAATTCATGAAAATCATACTGCTGGATTGTAATTGAACCAAGAAGTCTTTTCTTATACAGCATCAACCATCCATTATTTACACTTTATTATGCAAAGTTGCCAAATGCTAACGTGTAGAAGATTTGAGTTTACTAATTGCACAAGATAACAAAGTACCTTGCTCAGATAAATTGGCTAGTCTTATAAGTTTACACAGACTATATGTCTATAATTTCACAAGTTTTTTTCCGCCAGCATAATGTCAAGTTTGGAGAACAGTGGCAATTGTCCTGTTTATTCAGCTTATAACTTCGTATTTTGTCTGTTAATTTAGTTGCAATCGTAGAATTCTAAATCTACTTTTTAACCTAAATAATAGCTGTTTACCCAAGGCAATTAGCCTTATCTGTGACATTTTGGGAGGGAATACGAAATGCAGATCGCTAAAGAAAAGAAACTATTGCAGCTAATCAAAACAACAAATGTCACAAAATCTCCACCAGCGGCTGTAAATAACGAGGAAAATTCGGTTGGCATCAATGATTATTACAAACGGATTGAACACTATGCACAGCAAATTCGGTCAACTGATGATCTCGGTGAAATAATTAACATTCTCGATGTAGCGTTACTCGAAACCAGAAGTTTGCATTCTAATAAAGAAGTAAAAAAGGCTCGGGGGCAAGTACAACGCACAGAACAAGATATCGAGGCGTTAAAAAATGAACTGGAAGTGCTCAAGGAATTGGTACATACAGATCAACCTACCGGAGCATTAAATCGGGCGGGGCTTGAAGCATCTCTTCTCAGAGAAGCCGCGCGCGCTGATCGAAACAATGACTCGCTGTGTTTAGTTTTGCTCGACCTTGATGACTTCAAGCTGTTCAATGATACCTACGGTCATCAGACAGGCGATCGGGCTTTGTTTCATCTAGTAAACATTACTAAAAAATCACTACGTCCCAGCGACATTATTGCCCGTTTCGGGGGAGAAGAATTTGTTATTTTGCTACCTAACACCACCATAGAATTAGCAACATTAGTAACAAAACGACTGCAAGATAATCTAGTAGAAAATAGTTTATTGCATGCTGACCAATCAATACCAATCACGTTTAGTGCCGGCGTAGCCGCACGCACCCGCTATGAGCATCAAAACTCAATAATTGGCCGTGCTGATAGGGCCCTGTATCTTGCGAAAAATAGCGGGAAGAATCAAATCGTTACAGCAGGATAACTAAGGATGATTTCACTAAAAACTCATCAGCTACACCTTTGCTACAACTTGTTCAGAATTAGACTACCAATTACTAGAAACGACATGATTAGTTGTAACAACAACGTGTAAATGGCGTTGATTCATCCCAGAACTGAATTGTATAAAAACGTAATTGGTGTACATAACAATGAATAGTTCTGAAATTATTACTGTCTACGAAGCTATTCTAGCGACTACAGGACAAATGCTAAAGGCCGTACAGAGTGCTGATTGGGAAAATCTGATAGTGCTCGAACGCGAATGTGGCAGACTGGCACAAATACTCGTAATAAATGATAAAAGTAAGATGCTAAGTCGTGAACTACGTCAGCGCAAGCTAGAAATTATTCGGCAGATTTTAGCAGATGACGCTGAAATCAGAATTCATACTCAGCCATGGATGGCACAACTGCATAATATTCTGAGTAACAATGTCTACAAACGTAGGTTACCACAGACACCGGCCTCGGCAATAACAGCTACATAAAGTTGTCGGTTTCAGACAACGACTCTTGATTCTAGAATGTAGTGTCTCAGAAAAAAATGTAGTGTCTCAGAAAAAACTATGATGCTTTTCCATGCAATCAAGTCGAGCTTACCAGCATAAACATAGTAGTCAGTGAGGTCATGAAAGTAGTTGCACAAGTCGTATTGGCTCCCCTTGAGTTGTAATTAGAGTCGTCTACATTTTTTTACGTTGGCAGTTTCAGTATCTTACAGAGCAAAGGGATAACCCTAGAAGCCGCCAAATAGCCATCGGGAGGGAGTAAAATCAGTAGATTCCTAAACCATCAAACTTAAGCAATACTTACCCTATTGTGCATGAAGCTCTTATCATGCTGAATACTTTCGTAATCTTCACCATAGGCCCTCTTTGCACTATTAAAAGAAAATAATGTAATGACTATTAAACACTTATAGAATAGTTGTGATAAAATGCATTAAAACTAAATAAAACAAGTTACAGAGGTCCCCTCCTCTCATTCCAGCAGAATAAAGTATATAACGTAATTGCTAAAGGTCGTTGACCGATTGCCGAAGATATTATTACTTGAGCTTTATATCTGGGGTACATACTTGCAAGTTTTAAAACTAGTATTACTGCCAATCAAGGAAAATAAAGTTGCATACAACTATAACCTTACATTGCGATAAAGGATAAATCTTACACTTCGCTTTGTGACCTGGGGTCTAGAAATGAAGCGCCTTCTGTTCAGCCCCTGGCAGTTTAGACACACCATACCTACTGGAGAGTAGTAAGAATGACCAAGAAGAACCAGATCGATGGGATGATAGAGTTATCCCCAGAGATAGAAGACAATAAATTTCGTGTTTCTTCAAAGTCTGATATTCTTAATATTTTACAGGCAGTTATGCAAAGAAATACGCTGGCTGCACTACATTTCGGTCATAACAATGATTTTATTCTAACGTCAATTTTAGCAATTGATCCTGAACTTGGACAGATAGTAGTAGATTTCGGCGAAATTGAGAGACTTAGCCAGATTGCATTGCATGCAAACAAAGTGACCCTCGTTACATCTCAGGACCAAACGAAAATTCAATTTACATGTACAGCTATCAGGAAAATACAATTTGAGAATCGCAATGCTTTTAGTTTTGACCTGCCAAAGTCCCTGTTACGTATTAAAAAAAGACAGTATTACCACATCACTAAGTCAACACCCACTTTATTGAAATGCATCATCTCGCTTCCAAACGAACATAATTCCGTCATTACGGAAATAACGGTGCATGATATCAGCTGTGGAGGTATAACGCTCATTGAGCAACACTCCTTGGCTAATTTTAAGTGTGGGACAACTTACAAGAACTGCCATATTACTCTGCCCGGAATCGGCATTCTTAATGTTGCTATTCGAGTAAAAAATACCTATAAAGTAACGCTAGAAAATGGACTTACCTGCAAACATGCAGGATGTGAATTTATAAATTTACCACAAGAAATGCTAGAAATGATTCGACAATACATTTCCAGACTAAGGCAGGAAGAAATCAAAAAGGCCATCAGCGAGAATCGTTTTAAGGTTAATCCGGAGGCAGTAGCAGATCGCTTATTGGAGACAGTACGTGAACTTATCCGATCAAAAAATCGCGAAACCAAACCGCGCGAGTGATCCCATTTAACTATGACATTCTATTACCATAGAACATTGACTTGATCCCATTGCGGTTAGGTATATTTTATTTTTCTTAGATCAAAGATTCCTTAGCCGACTTCGTAGTCTAACCACGGCTTGAGTGTGTAATTGGCATACCCGTGATTCGCTTACTCCCAATACTTCACCAATCTCCCGCAAATTCATTTCCTTTTCATAGTGCATACCCATTACCATTTTTTCTCGTGATGGCAAATCAGCAATCGCCTCTACCAACATCGTCCGTAAACGCTCATCCAATAGAAGATCTAGGGGATTATTTTGTGAATCAGAACATAGACGGTCAAAGAATGGCTCATCATCACCCTTCTGGAAATCTTCGTAAAACAGCAACTGACCACCACGCGCATCTTGCAGCGTTTCTTGGTACTCTGCAAGGGATATATTTAATTCAGTAGCTAAATCTTGCTCACTAGGAATGCGCCCCATACGCTGCTCTAAGGTCCTAACCGCCATCTCGATTTGTCGCATCTTCTTACGAACTCCACGAGGCAACCAGTCAGCTTCCCGTAATTCATCTAGAATGGAGCCGCGTATGCGTTGTGCCGCATAACTTTCAAATTGCCTCCCACGTGATCCTTCGTAGCGTTTGATCGCATCTAGCAAACCAATCATTCCTGCCTGAATAAGATCATCCACTTGTACGGAGGCTGGTAACCTGGCCATCATATGATGGGCAATCCGTTTTACTAGCGGCGTAAAATTTTCAACAAATTGCTCTTTATTTACTGTTTCAACGACGGTATTCATATATAGTCTTCTCGCAAAATTGTTATGCCAAGATGGCTAGGATGAACTAATTGCTACGTTAAATTTTCCAACAAATATCCTCAGGCTGAATTTAGTTGCGGTATATGAGATGCAACCGCGTGTGAAGTTTTTTTGGTTTTTCCAGCTCGGGATGGGATGTTACACAGCTTACAAACACGGTTGGGGTGAAGATCAAATGCATGCACTACAAAATTTCCCCCACATTTGTTACATGGTGCAGTGCGTAATATTTGGCCACGGATGAATCGAATTAGCGTCCATGCTCGCGTCAGGCTTAATGTTTGCTCAAGCTGATTTAACTCAAGGTGCTCTAGGTAAAGTTTATATCCCTTTATCATGGCATCAATACCTCTAACTTCAGTATGAGCAATGAGGTAATTATAAATATTGATAAATAGTGATGAATGTATATTGGGCTGCCAACTCATGAACCAGTCTTCAGAAAATGGCAGCATTCCTTTTGGTGGAGAAACCCCTTTTATTTCTTTATATAGTTTTATCAATCTTTCGCGGCTTAAATTAGAATTAGACTCAAGCACCTGTAATCGAGCACCAAGTCTAATTAATTCAGTCACTAGCTGGATTTCTTTTGCTTCAGATAAAATACTTTTATTACGCATAATGGGCAGTCCTTGGAAAAAATTATCCTAGACCATTACCTCAGCTGGCTGACCAGCCATCAATATGGCTGCGTGAGACAAAGATGCTGCATGATCTCGGCTATGACTTGTCAACATTTCTGCGATCAAACGATCATCAAACCGGAATCGACACAGCAACGTATTTGATGCAGCCATTTTTAAAATTTGACTAGAAGTTAGATTTTCAATTATTTCGGCAACATCTTTACCAATTCCCAGTCGGT
>JAZGCR010000086.1:0-3603 GCA_036477105.1 Nitrosomonadaceae bacterium
GGTAGGTAATTACATGATTGTACGTCAATCTGATGCTCATGCTTGGGCCGAAGTGTGGCTTAAAGATCGCGGTTGGATAAGGGCAGATCCAACCGCATCGGTTTCACCAGAACGGATAAATTCTGGCATTGCTGCAGCGGTGCTGTACCCTGACCAGCTCCCTATGATGGCGCGTACTGAGTTTGAATGGCTGCGTAGTATGCGCATGTCGATGGATGCAATTGCAAACAGCTGGAATCAATGGATTCTAGGATACACCCCAAAGCGACAAGTGGAATTTCTGTCTCGTGTCGGAATGAAAACACCGGGTTGGAAAAGCATGACTATCGCTCTGATTATAGGTACCGGCATACTTATGCTTATTCTTGCCGCCACCATGTTGTTGCAGTTACGTTATCACACCTACGACCCAGTACAAGAGGCATATCTCAAATTCTGCGACAAACTGGCCAAAAAGGGTATACCGCGCAAACCATACGAAGGTGCGCGTGATTATGCAGAAAGATTAGCTGGGCTCAGACCAGAGTTCTCACAAACTACGAATGCAATCAGCGAGCTTTACATTGCACTCCGCTATGGAACACTCGAGAAAAAAGAAGCTGTGCAAGAATTGCAGCGGCGGGTAGCAGAATTTAGAACATGATTGAAAGCTTGAGTGATCTGCCTAGATGAGAAGAATACTTAAACATGATCATATGTGAGTAGTGAAATTAATACCATTACTAGTTAAGTATTGCCAAGTAAATCGTTAGTTTTAGGAAAAATCTGCGGGAGGAGTGTAGAGCAGTAACTCTCCAGTGGTACGGTTACTCTATTGGTCGCAGCGCATCAAACTTGCTTGGTCACTATTGGGTATTATCTGGAAGTGACCTGAGCAAGAACGCCGACATATTTGGCTTGTAGGCTCCAGGGAATTGTAATTCTTTTCGTGGATAGACTGTTTCCACCACACGAGCTTCACCTAAACAATCGGGCCAATTCCACCCCGGGATCATTTGAGCGCATTAGAGCTTCTCCTACTAGAAATGCATTGACATGATGATCGCGCATCAAAGCTACATCAGCGGGTACAAGTATGCCGCTTTCAGTGATAACAATGTACCCTGTAGACATTTCGGTTACGCTTGGCAGAATGACAGTAAAATTTCCTGGCTCTTCTTGATGAGAATCCTTTATGGTGCTCGTTTCACAAAGAATCGGCTGTTCTGGTAATGAGTTCGCGCCTCCTGGTGGGATTTGGCTGAGAAGATTCAGCGTAGTGTCTAGCTGTGTTTCAAAAGTGTGTAGGTTGCGATTGTTGATACCCACCAACGGAGTGTTTAATTGAAGTGCAAGTTCCAACTCTGCACCATTGTGGACTTCCGCCAGGACCGCCATACCAAGCGAATAGGCTAGGGATTCGAGTTTAAGCATTTGGGCAATTACTCTATCCGTTTCCCCGTTCTTCTCTGTAAATAGAGGAGAGTTTAAGAAAACTGCGACGATAAGCAAAATGCAGTCTGCTCCCATGGCACGTGCCTCAACCACTTGATACTCATCAAACATGAAATCCTTACGTAGTACTGGTAGATTGCAAGCGGCACGCGCCAGCCTCAAGTCTTCTGCACTACCTTGGAAGAATTGTTTGTCGGTCAGTATTGACAAGCAAGTTGCGCCATGTGACGCGTAGCTACCAGCGATGTCAACAGGGTTGAAATGTTCTCGCAATAAGCCCTTGCTAGGACTGGCTTTCTTAATCTCGGCGATGACTGCGGGTAATCCAGCGGCAAGTTTATTACGGATAGC
This sequence comes from Nitrosomonadaceae bacterium, assembly GCA_036477105.1. Classification (GTDB taxonomy): domain Bacteria; phylum Pseudomonadota; class Gammaproteobacteria; order Burkholderiales; family Nitrosomonadaceae; genus BJGV01. The sequence goes on from JAZGCR010000086.1 coordinate 1,786, forward strand.
GCCAGTGAAATCCCGAGGTGGCGCAGCAGCCTCAGCTTCTGCACTAATCACGACAAGAGGTTTTTTAGTTTTTGCAGCAGAAATTTCTTGTGTTTTTACAGTAATGATTTTCTGCAGGATATCAATCATCTACAAATTTTATCGAAAAATAGATAAGTAAAAACGTCTTGAGTCGGAAAGAACATAGGAGACGGGCAAGTTTTACAAATTATTCACTATGTATTTGATATTATTTATTATATGAACAAAGTTATATTTAAAAATAGATTTCAGTCTATATTCGTTCAGATAAAAATAACTAATAGTCGCGTGGTATCTACTAAAATTATTTTTCAACAGCTTTTGATTCATCAATTATCTTATCATCAAGCAGGATATCAACCAGAATTCATATCAAAATCTCTGATCTTTGTAGAAAATTGGAAATAGGGTTTCTTTTTAACTTCAATAGTATCCTTACCAAGTGAATGTGCTATGCAGGTTTCACAGATACTTTCCAGTAAACCTAGACCAAGCGTTACATGGTTTTTGTTGTCGACGATACCAAAAACTTATCAATTTTCTCCTTGTTCATAGCTACTCCTTGCTTTTTTTGTGTCCTTTACGGCTCAAGATTATTTTTGATTGGTAAATTCTACCAACTCTTGTAATTTTTCTCTGGCTGAGCCGTTTTTTACTGTTACACGGGCTTTTTCTACACCTTGTTCCAGTGATTCCGTTACACCAGCAACATAAATCGCTGCGCCTGCATTAAGTAGCACTATATCCAGCGCTGTCCCGGGCTGATTGTCTAGAACAGACAACAACATGTCTTTAGACTGTGTGCTGTCCTGAACTGTAATCGTTGCAATGTTGGTGGTTTTCATACCAAAATCCTCAGGTTTGATGGTGTATTCGGTCACTTTGCCATGCCGAAGTTCTCCCACCCTAGTCTCACTAGCAGTGGTGATTTCATCCAGTCCATCTTGGCCATGCACCACCATTACATGATGGCTATCCAAGCGCTGCAGCACGCGCGCCAATATCCCAACAAGTTCAGGGCTAAACACGCCTAGCACCTGATTCTTTGCCCCAGCAGGATTGGTTAATGGCCCTAAGATGTTAAACAGGGTGCGTACTCCTAGCTCACGACGTACCGGTGTTACATGTTTCATGGCGCTATGGAAATTAGGGGCAAACATAAAACCTACACCAATTTCGTTGATAGCTTGAGCCACCTGTTGTGATGTTTGATTAAGATTGACACCCAGGGTTTCAAGCACATCAGCGCTTCCCGATTTACTGGAAACAGAGCGTCCTCCATGCTTAGCAATACGAGCTTCGGCAGCTGCCGCTACGAATGCTGCAGCGGTAGAAATATTGAAAGTATGCGCGCTATCGCCACCAGTGCCACAAGTATCCACCAGATTCTGGAGATCACTGACACTTACCTTTGTAACAAATTCGCGCATCACCTGTGCAGCTGCAACGATTTCCCCAACGGTTTCCTTTTTAACTCGCAAACCACTGATTATCGCAGCCATGAGTACTGGCGAGATCCCTCCCTCCATGATCTGACGCATGAGCGAGAGCATTTCATCATGAAAAATCTCGCGGTGTTCGATCACGCGGGTAAGCGCTTCTTGCGGTTTCATGACTTAATCCTTTTGTTGTATATCCACCACCTTTTTCACTGTTGCTACTTACTGAGTAAGAAAGTTCCCAAGTAATTTGTGTCCGTGTTTGGTCAGGATGGACTCTGGGTGAAACTGTACACCCTGAACCGCCAGTGTCTTGTCACGTACTTGCCACTGAGTCTAGCAATTAAGTCGGCCATAC
>JAZGCR010000087.1:0-5591 GCA_036477105.1 Nitrosomonadaceae bacterium
AATCGGCGCGCAGAGCCTCCCTTGAAAATCGACTCGTGGTCGAAACGTTAGTACCCGCTGGTGACGGCGCCGCCGTCCGTGAGGGATACTTCCGGAACTTTAATACTAAAAACCTACTATCACTGGTTGCCCTACTACTTGTTTTGGCAAGTTTCTTCTACTGGCAAACCCTCCAGTATGGAGACGAAAATGAGGAAATCGACATACTGCTGCTCACTGACGACCTACCAATTAATGCTTATCTCGACAATGAATTTGATGTATGGCTAGACTCCTAACGGTAGCACTGTGGCTATACTTTTCACTACCCAATTACGCGCAATCTGAACCCAACCAATCTTCTTGGATAAGATTAAGCCCTCAGCAAAAGGAAGCCCTGGCACCGCTTGCTAAAGATTGGGACAGGATGGATCCTGCCAAAAAACAAAAATGGCTTGGTATCACCAAACGCTACCCAAACATGACTCCATTGGAGCAGCGGCGCATACAGATAAATATTGGTGATTGGAATTCACTTACCCCAGATCAACGCAAACAAGCACGGAAGAAATACCGAAAGATAAAAAATCTATCCCCAGAAAAACGTCATGAAATTAAACAAAAATGGCGAAAATACAAACAATTGCCCAAATCTAGTAGGAAAAACCTGAGGTAGTCATCGTACGTAACATTCTGACCCTAACTCATACCCATCCATAACTTCATAGTGGCAATTATTAGTTTTGATACTGTGGGGAGCACCGCTCCCTGAATGAATTACCTCAAAACAATTGAGATCTCTATGCCCGGATTCTGGCGGCGACTGCTCAGTATGATTTACGAATTGTTACTCTTGGTTGCGGTTCTATTTATTGCTGGTCTTATATTTCATCTCATATTCCGTGATACGGATTCACCTTTTTTCAAGATAGTTTTTCAGCTTTATCTGTTAAGTGTGGCTGGTATTGATTTAATTTGGTTCTGGACACATGGCGGCCAAACTCTGGCAATGCAAACCTGGAAACTACGAGTAATAAGCGTTGATGGAAAGAAAATCAGCATTCGGCAGGCGATCGCACGCTACCTTTTTGCAGTAACCGGTATCTCTTTTTTTGGATGTGGAATACTCTGGGCGCTGTTCGATCGTGACCATCAGTTTCTACATGACAGACTGGCAGGTACCAGAATCATAAATGTAGACGGATGAAACAAGAATGAAGGGTTGCGGTCGCTAAATAATAAAATAAAAGTGGAAGCCCACAAACAAGGCCTTCATCACACAGTTCCTCCTACCGTCAACCCATCTATTCGTAGCGTTGGCTGACCTACTCCTACCGGTACACTCTGACCTTCCTTACCGCATGTGCCAACGCCTGGGTCAAGCGACATGTCGTTTCCTATCATGGCAACACGCTTGAGCACGTCAGGACCATTGCCGATAAGAGTTGCACCCTTTACTGGATAAGAAATTTTACCGTTTTCTATCATGTAGGCTTCTGCAGCAGAGAAGACAAATTTCCCACTGGTGATATCTACCTGTCCACCACCGAAATTCACCGCATATAGACCATGTTTCACCGAAGAAATAATATCTTCAGGGCTTCTGTCCCCATTTAGCATATAGGTGTTGGTCATGCGCGGCATGGGAATGTGAGCAAATGACTCGCGTCTACCGTTGCCAGTTACAGATGCATTCATTAGCCGCGCATTCAGGGCGTCCTGTAAATAACCTTTAAGTATGCCATTTTCGATCAACATAGTACATTGAGTGGGATTGCCCTCGTCATCAATGTTCAATGATCCACGTCGTCGAGCAATCGTACCATCATCTACCACGGTTACACCATCGGCCGCGACGCGCTCGCCAATACGCCCAGAGAATGCAGAACTACCCTTACGGTTGAAATCTGCTTCCAGTCCGTGACCAATGGCTTCGTGTAACAGTATTCCCGGCCAGCCAGAACCTAGTACCACCGTCATGACTCCGGCTGGAGCAGATTCTGCACCCAGATTAACAAGTGCCTGATGTACCGCTTTCGCTGCGTAATCACGTAATACGTCATCAGTAAAATAGGTGTAATTAAAGCGCCCGCCACCCCCCGCGACGCCTTGTTCGCGTTGACCATTTTCCTCGACAATGACTTGCAGTGAAACTCGCACCAGAGGTCGAACGTCTGCGGCCAATAGTCCATCGCTGCGCGCTACCAGTATCACCTCGTATTCCCCGGCAAGAGAGGCCATCACTTGGATAACGCGTTTGTCTATCGAGCGGGCATAGCCTTCTATTTTTTCCAGCAGCATTACCTTGTCCGTATCCTTTAGACTGGCAATGGGATCCTGAGGCATGTAAAGCTCACGTCCCCTGCATCGCTTGACTGCCTGTACCGAATGTGACACACCCTGACTAGCAATGGCACGTGTAGCCTGTGCCGCCGAGGTAAGTGCAGGCATACTAATGTCATCAGAGTAGGCAAATGCCGTCTTTTCTCCACTTACCGCGCGTACACCCACTCCCTGATCAATGTTGAAATTGCCAGATTTCACTATGCCTTCCTCTAAAACCCAACCCTCTGCACGGCTAAACTGAAAATAAAGATCGGCGTAATCTACGTGATGCGTAAGTATTTGTCCGAACACCTGTTGTAATCTGGCTGTATCTATTTCGTATGGCGTCAGCAAACAACGATCAGCCATACTGAAAAGATCATTAGGCTCGGTAACAAGTTCTGTAACCATGGCATCTGGATTCATTGTCTGATCTATAAAGAAACAATATTAACAACGGAGGTTTAGTTTAGCAGAAATGCAAGGTGCGATGTTTTAGTGCGGGCAAACTGTTTCGCACGCTAGTCTGATAGCCATGGTTTATATTTGCAAGTACTACTCCTGATCCGTGTGGCAGGCGATCGAGCACTACCCCCCAAGGATCGACGATCATACTGTTACCGTAAGTTTCACGGCCGTTAATATGATGACCACTCTGAGCAGGCGCAATCATATATGCCAGATTTTCAATAGCGCGAGCACGAATCAGCGTTTCCCAATGAGCCTTTCCGGTGGTTGCTGTGAAAGCTGCTGGTGCGAAAATGACATCCACCTTTCCCATCGAACGATAAAGCTCTGGAAAGCGCAAGTCGTAACATATGGAAAGGCCGATACGACCAAACGGTGATTCCAACGTAACTACTTCATTGCCTGCTTCGATGGTTTTCTCCTCAGCATAACGCTCTTTACCAAGCACAAGATTAAATAGATGCATCTTGTCGTAACGAGCAACCTGCTTGCCAGAGTTATCATATACTAGGCAACTATTTCTTACCTTATCAGGTTTGGATGACACTAGTGGCACAGAACCTCCCACAAGCCATATACCATGGCGCTTGGCAGTTCCACTTAGAAACTCCTGTATCGGCCCACTACCAGCTTCTTCACGAACTGCTACCTTGTCAGCGTCTTTCATGCCCATAATGCAAAAATATTCGGGAAGCGCTACCAGCCTCGCTCCCTTGGATGCAGCTATATCGATCAGCCGCGCAGCTTCTTTCAAGTTGGCAAATACTTTGGGTCCAGCTGTCATCTGAATGGCAGCAATACAAATTACACTACCGGGCGTCTCTCTAGGGTTAAATGTATTGAGTGTTGAATCTTTAGACATTGTTCTCAACCATTAAATTGCAGTTCGATTATTCATGTCAAACAGGATAAGGATGAAATGCCAGCTATACAAACCTCGATCGACTACGCTAACTTCTACCCGTCCTTATTATCGTTTAGTTCTTTAGGCTGCCGTAGTTTTCAGTGCAACTTGGTTATAATAGGCTCCGTCCAAGTACCGGTAATGTTGTATTTATTTGACATAATCGGGTCTTCCAGTGACTTATTTACGATTATAGTTGCAATGTCAACGACCGGGGTGACCAATCCCAATGAAGGAATAACTGTGACATGTAGCTTATAGGTTTCCGCGGACAGATTCGTTTTCCCTTTTATTTCAACGTCTGCCGCAGGCCCCCCAATCTTGAGGTCATCTGTAAACGCTGTACCACGGGTGATACTAACACTGCCAGAGAGTTTGTCAAAACCGAATCCATCACCGAACACATCACGGAAATCCAATTTAACCCTCCTTGGCAAGGCTTGCAGATCAAAAATACCAAATAGTTTACTAATGCCCAAATCAAATTCTGGAAATTGTCCATTCTTGGCCTGCACCTTAATTTCACCAGATAGGGTTGGATAATCAATTGATTGGGGCCCACCGAGCCACGACAGCACACCTTCAAGTTTGCCGCTGCCACGTTTAACTCGATCAGGATAACCAAGGCGCGTCAGAAACATATCAATATCACTTGCTTCTAGCTTGATATTCATCTGAATGCGAGGAGAAGCGGAAAGATTTCGCCATATTCCATCCGCTACAAGCGAACTGTCGTGATTAGAAATGTATAGTTTTTCGATTCGCCAGTTTTGATCTTGCTGACTTGCAATTAATTCAAGTTTACCTAGTTGGTTATCACTGATGGTAAGTTTGTCCACCACCACATCAAGCGAAGGTTGGTTCTTTCCCTGTTGCTGTTGCTTTGCCATATTCGGCTCGGTTGGGTAAACAGCGGGCACAAGCAACCTTTTCAATCGAGCAACCACTTTGCCCTGATTATGCGGGTACCAGCTGACTTTACCGTCAATTTCCCTGCTCAAGATGGTGGAGTGCCATTCTCTGCTATTCATGTTGGCATCCAACGCTACATCGTTGAAGCGCCTACCAAGAAAATCAAGTACGCCAATGTGTAAGTTAATTCCTGTCAGGCCTAAATGAAGCTCATTCTCCTCATCAGATTTCTTAAAAGAATTGAATCGTTTAAGTAAATCACGCCACTGATCCAACTTCAGTATCGGCAATGAACCGATTAATAACACGCCTGTCTCAGGTAACATCGAAGGTGCTGTGCCTAAACTCAAAATACCACGCTTTACATAATAATTTCCAGCATCATCCCGGGAACGCAATATTTGCGCTGCTACTAGCGTGCCATAGCTTATTTTCAGCATATCCTGCCGTAAGTCTACAACCTTCTTTTCAAAACGTAGCGGGACTACATCATCAGCCATCTTAGAAAAAGGCTCAGGAAGATCTGAAGTAATGCCCTGTAACGATGACTCAATAGACACATCTGTCAAGTTGTCGTGAATTTGAAAAACTGCACGCCAATCAGTGCTCCCACGTAAATACTTTGTCCATATCTGATCTCCAGCAGGTCTGTCCTGCGTAAGCTGGCGCAGGTTGTCAAGATTAGCCTTACCAACTACTGTCAGGCGTATACCTCCGCCTGGCGGGACAGTGGAATTAATCGATACCGGTCCTCCGAGTATCTGGGCACGAATTTTTTCTATATTCATATTGGATTCAGTGAATGTCAGAATACCGTTTACCTTCTCTAGGTTTACTATATTCTCTACAATTATTTTCTCTAGGTAAGGTACGTCTAAACCAAGATCAATCTGATTATTATGAAATTGATAACTACCAGCTAGCTTGATATCGCCAGAGTATGGCAAGGGAATGGAAAGATCGAGCAGCAGTTCCCCATTCCCAATAGCACTGATACGTTCAA
>JAZGCR010000088.1:0-3069 GCA_036477105.1 Nitrosomonadaceae bacterium
TTTTCCCAACAGGAGGGTCTGATATTAAGTGCGAATATTTCTCAGAACAATATATTTGGCACGGGGAAATTTGTTTCCCTCAAAGCTAATACCGGTGCCGTTAGAAAAATATACACTTTGTCGTATACCGATCCTTATTTTACTATTGATGGAATAGCTGCAGGATTTGATATTTATCGACGCGACCTGGATACCAGTAACCTGGGTGGCGTAGCCAACATTGAAACTGTCACTACTGGTGCCCGTTTACGTTTCGGTTTCCCAATTACTGAAACAGACACTATCTTTTTTGGGATTGGAGCCGAACATAATAAGCAAGATTTGTCTCCCTTAAGTCCGGCACGTAACAGAGCGTTTGTGGCCGAATTTGGAAACGAAACCATCAATATTCCAGCAAACATAAGATGGCAGAGTGATGGCCGCGACAGTGCCATTTGGCCAACTGAGGGTATTTTGCAGAGGGTATATGCCGAAGTAAGTGTACCGCTAGGAGATCTCAAATACTACAAGTTAAACTATGAGGCCCAATTTTATTATCCTATTACAAGCTATTTTACCCTTAAGCTAAATGGAAAACTGGGATACGGTGATGGTTATACTGGACAAAGTTTGCCTTTCTTTAAAAACTTCTTTGCCGGTGGCAATCGCTCTGTACGTGGCTACCGAGTCAGTTCGCTAGGACCACGTGATATTTCCTTCAGGGCGCTCGGTGGTAATAAACTTGTAGTAGGTAGTGCGGAAATACTATTCCCATTACCTGGCCTAAAAAATGAAAGGTCCGTACGGCTAAGTGTGTTCATGGATGCTGGTACGGTATATGGTCCCGGTGGACTTTTTCCGAGTGTTGAGGGTATGCGTTATGCAGCTGGGTTCGGTGTTAGCTGGATTTCACCGATGGGACCTCTTAAAGTGAGTATAGCAAAGGCACTCAATGACGACAAAAATGACAGATTGCAACCATTTCAATTTCAATTTGGACAACAGTTCTAAATTTAGGAATGATGATCGGAAGGATCAAATGGGGAAAAACGATTTAATCATCTATAAATCGGATTGATCATAAAAAAAGCCTGGTCTTGCCTATTTCAACCATAGGTATCAGCGCGCTCCAGCAGATGCTAAACAGAAGAATGCCAGAAATATCGTTCGAACTGTCGTAAAATAAAAGAATTACAACCTGATACTGCGCGGCAAAACTTATCTTACCCAGTTTACGAATGAATCTACTGACAAAACATTGACTGCTAAATGGGGTCCTTCCTCAGAGGTAATATTAGGGACCTAAAGGGAGAAAAATCGTGAGCACTATGGACATACATGAAATCTTGAAATACCTTCCCCATCGCTACCCTTTCTTACTAGTGGATCGTGTACTTTCTTGCGAATCGGGCAAAGAAATCGTTGCACTTAAAAATGTGACCATTAATGAGCCTTTCTTTTCTGGCCATTTTCCCCATCATCCGATTATGCCTGGTGTATTAATTATAGAAGCATTGGCACAAGCCGCAGCGATTTTAACACTTAGAACAGTTGATTTAAAAGTCGACAACGATTCCGTTTATTATTTTGTTGGCATAGATGAGGCTCGCTTCAAAAAACCGGTGTATGCGGGTGACCAGCTGACGCTAAAGGTGGCGATAGCGAGACAATTAAAAGGAATCTGGAAGTATTCCGCCCGAGCAGAAGTAGATGGTCAGCTTGTTACCGAAGCTAAGTTGATGTGCACAATGAGAAGCATATAAGAAGCCCCTTATACAAACAATCTACTTACTATTGCCCATAGTTTAATGCTGCAGCCAGTTAGGAACCTATAGACCAAGGAGGCGAAGCGCCTGGATTTCCCTTACTTCTGGAAACTTTTAGTATTGTCACTTGTAGAAATCCATGCTGATTGCAATAAAATGGCTTCTTATGAATTCAAGAATAACAATTCACAATATACCATTGTGGATCAACATCTCTACAATTGAGATTTTCGATTACTTATTTAAGAATTCATTTGTACTAAAAATTCATTCGCCCCATACTTAGTTTGCAGCTTAGCAAACGAGAACGGAAATCAAAAAATGTCAAATTCACGGTTCAACTTGATCTGTGGTGTAGACGAGGCTGGCAGAGGACCATTGGCGGGGCCGGTATTTGCCGCTTGCGTTGTGCTCAATCCGGCCCACAAAATTGAAGGGCTATTAGACTCAAAAAAACTTAGTGAGAAAAAAAGAAATGCACTAACAAATATCATCAAAACACGTTCAATGGCATGGGCGATTGCTTCCGCATCAGTAGAAGAAATTGATCAATTGAATATTCTCCAAGCAAGCTTGCTAGCCATGAAGCGCGCAGTTGAGAGCCTGTCCTTTATACCCGATAAGGTGCTGGTAGATGGGTGCCATAACCCCCACTTGAGCCTTCCTGTGCATGCTATCGTCAAGGGTGATAGCTTGGTACCAGAGATTTCTGCTGCTTCTATTTTGGCCAAGACAGCACGTGATGCCGAAATGTGGGTATTACACCAATGCTTCCCAAATTATGGCTTTGACCAACACAAGGGATACCCAACGAAGAAGCATATTGCAGCATTGCAGGTGCATGGGATATCGGTAACACATCGACGTAGCTTCTCACCCATACGGAAGTTGATACTGCAACGTTGTACTTAAAAAACGAGCGTTTTCTCTTCTATCATTATTCGCTTTTCATTTATTGCCACTGATAGGACCAGCCTGATGAGTCTCGCCAGATACTGCTCGGCGGCGTGATAAGGAACACCTGCCATCTTTACTGGCACCCCAGCTGAAACACCACGCTGGGTTAGAGTGATGTCAAGCAACTTTGCAGCTTTTTCCGCATCATCAAAGAATAATTCGTAGAAATCCCCCCATTCGATAAAACATCAACATATTGGGATGCTGCGCTTTGCGGCGCAGATATTGCAGCATCATTGTAGTATGCTTATTAACCATGATTTAAGGTAATATTAAAGAAATGCTACTGTATCCATAATTACACCATCTCGATTCCACAGTATTGCTTGTGCTTCAGGCCATTAACTCCTTTGTCAAATAAGGAGCA
>JAZGCR010000089.1:0-2173 GCA_036477105.1 Nitrosomonadaceae bacterium
TTTTCGGCGAAGGCAAGCGTATGCATGGTAAATTGGTGCCGCACTATCAGATGTATCTCGGTGGAAACGGCATGGCACGCGGGGCATTAGCAATCAAGGGCCCATCGGTTCCTGCTGCACGCATTGAAGATGCGATGGAGCAGGTGAAAACAGCCTACATAGCTCACTGTGAGGCCGGCGAAACATTTTTTTCATGGGTACGGCGGGTTGGTAAAGACTATTTTACCAAGTTGCTAGAAAATGTGACTGAAGTTAAGCCGGAAGAGCTAGCAATGGTTTTGCGTGATCACGGAAAGGATAGTGATTTTAAGGTCCTGCAGCTAGGTGGGGGTGAGTGTGCAGGAGTCAGTCAGGTAAAGATTGGCTCAAACTTCTTTGAGGCGGCCCATGAGCGAGAGTATCGGGATGCGCTTAAATTTCAGCGCAAATTCAAAGATTCGATTAGATGTGCCGAGGAGATCGCCCGCATAATTAGTCAGGGTGTGACAGAGTTGCTTGGCGGCCAGAAGTACGACAGCTTGACGGAGCAGGCAGAAGAGCTCCGCCGCGTATTGCCCATCAAACCGTATCTAGCCAAACAGTTAATCAAGTTTGCAGAGTATTTCATATATCCTGTTGAGGAGCTAAATGATACCTTGCTAACTGAATGGTTTTTAGAGCTCGATGGGTGGACATTGGAAGTTGCAGAGTTTTGTCAAGGCTTTGATCATCAACTTGATTTGGCAAGCGCACTACCACAAACAGCTTCAGTTAGTCCGTTGCCATTTCAGAAGACTCAGCAGCCAGCTAATGTGGGGCGATAAGTCTTAATAAACCTTAAGTCTAGGGAACATATGAGTTTAAATCACATGATCACAGAAGTGAAGGCACTGTTAGCTTCAGCACATGAGGATTTTGCGCCAGTTGTTTTTGCTAATAGTTTTGGTGCAGAAGACATGGTATTGACCGATTTGATTGGACAACATTTTCCCGGTATTAGCATGTTTACTCTAGATACTGGTCGTTTGCCGGAAGAAACTTATAGTCTGATGAAAGAAGTAGAGGATCGCTACCACATACACATTCAGTTGTATTTTCCCGAGTCTACTGCAGTGGAAAAATATGTTGCACAAAATGGACCTAATGGATTTTATGACAGCATAGATTTGCGTAAGGCATGTTGCCATATGCGCAAAGTTGAACCACTGAAACGTGCTTTGAGCGGTAAGTGTGCATGGATAACGGGATTACGACGTGACCAGGCGCCGACTAGAAAGGATATAGCAGAATCAGAGTTTGATATTGATAACGGCTTGCAAAAAGTTAGCCCACTATTAAATTGGAGCCTGTCTGATGTATGGGCGTATCTTAAAGAATTCAATGTGCCATACAACGCGTTGCATGACAAGGGCTATACTAGTATTGGCTGCGCACCATGTACTCGCGCCATTACCCCTGGTGAGGATGTTCGAGCTGGGCGCTGGTGGTGGGAGAATCCTGAAACTAAGGAGTGTGGACTGCATCTTAAAAACCGTGGATAGCGTAAAAATTATTCGGTAATTTGAGAGGATTGGCCAATGGATATAATAATGAGTGATATGCAAGATTTTGTTACCCCTGTTCCAGGTATTGTAATGAAGAATGAACCAATAGTTATTAAACGTCGTACTGCAGGGCAGTTAAGTCATTTAGATGCTTTAGAAAGTGAATCAGTTCATATTCTGCGTGAAGTAGCGGCAGAATGTGCCAATCCTGCATTACTGTTTTCTGGTGGCAAGGATTCTATCGTATTACTGAGGCTAGCTGAAAAAGCGTTCCGTCCAGGGCGCTTTCCGTTTCCGTTAATGCATATTGATACTGGCCATAATTTCCCCGAAGTGATCGAGTTTCGTGATCACCGGGTTAAACAATTGGGCGAGCGCCTAATTGTACGCAGCATGGAAGACTCTATTCAGCAGGGCAGAGTAGTGCTGCGTTCGAAGAATCAGAGCCGCAATGTATTTCAGTCAGTGACGTTACTGGACGCGATTGCGGAACTCCATCTTGATGCTTGTATCGGTGGTGCACGTCGCGATGAGGAAAAGGCTCGAGCAAAGGAGCGTATATTTTCTTTCCGTGATGAATTTGGTCAGTGGGATCCAAAAAACCAGCGCCCAGAGTTATGGGACATCTACAACACGAGGGTACATGCGGG
>JAZGCR010000009.1:0-8408 GCA_036477105.1 Nitrosomonadaceae bacterium
TTCCAGCGGGGGAACACAGGGTGCTAGCGTTCACGACTTTGTCGCCCACAAAATCTATGTTGCACTTCGATGTGAAGACGTTAAGCTTGCCCAATACCAAGTCGGCCACCGTGTCGGTGTTTTGAGGGTCGAGATATACCAGCACCCGGTGGTTGGCTGTGTCCGCTACATAGACGTTGCCCGCGGCGTCCACCGCTACCTCGCGAGGGAGGTTTAGGCTGCTGGTACTTACACCGCCGTTGTTGGCGGTGTTCGAGGTGGAGTTTGGCTGACCCAATACCAAATCAGCTACCGTGTCCGTGGTCAGGGGTGTGTGATACTCCAGCACCCGGTTGTTTAGTAAATCTGCTACATAGACGTTGCCGGCGGTGTCTACCGCTACACCGTGAGGTGCATGTAGGCTTCTGGCATTTACACCGCCGGTGTTGGCAGTGCGCGAGGTGAAGTTTGGCTGACCCAATACCTAGTCGGCCACCGTGTCGGTGTTTTGAGGGTCGAGATATACCAGCACCCGGTTGTTGCCGGTGTCCGCTACATAGACGTTGCCCGCGGCATCCACCGCTATTCCAAAGGGGAAATACAGGGTGCTGGCGCTCACGACTTTGTTGCCCACGAAATCTTTTTTGCGCTTAGATGTGGAGAAGTTAAGCTTGCCCAATACCAAGTCGGCCACCGTGTCGGTGTTTTGAGGGTCGAGATATACCAGCACCCGGTGGTTGGCTGTGTCCGCTACATAGACGTTGCCCGCGGCGTTCACTGCTACCTTGCGAGGTCCATGTAGGCTGCTGGCACTTACACCTCCGTTGTTGGCGGTGTTCGAGGTGGAGTTTGGCTGACCCAATACCAAATCAGCTACTGCTTCGACTGGGTCGGCTGAGGCTGTAGGTCCCCAAAGAATAGCTAGCCCCAGCGAACTATACAGCAGGATTGCGTGTGTTTTTATTTGTATTTTCATGTGACCTCTCTAAAGGGATTGAACTTGCATTTAGTATTGGCAAAGACTTTAAAAATATTCGAAATACTTTTTGAGCCGTCACTTTACTTCCAATAACCAGGATGTCAGCGAGCTTACTTAAACCTATAAATTAAATATGTTATAAATATTACATAAAATTTTTTCGCCAAAATTAAAGTCGATGTAAGGGAATGTAGTATCTCTAACACGGGGGGTGGGGTAAGACCAATACTAGGTGTGCTCGCCCTCGTTTCTAATTTCGATTCCATAGGGACTGGTTTCGAATGGCGATCAACGCGGGTGTATACAGTTTCGTGAGGATTCATTGTCCTTATTTCGAAAGAGCGGGTTTTACGAGTTTTACGATACTATATAATTTGTAATATAGACAGGGCCAGTCAACAGATCGCAATTGGCGCGTGCGTCAGGAATATTTTAGGTCTTATAAGTATTAAGAAGGGGTTAGAGGCAATGCATAAAGAAAAAATTGCTTTGATTACGGGTATCACCGGGCAAGATGGCGCATACCTTGCCGAGTTTCTGCTGGATAAGGGTTATGAAGTACATGGCATAAAGCGCCGAACCTCGTTGTTTAATACCGACCGGATTGAACATCTATACCAAGATCCACACGAACATAACCGTCGTCTATTCCTTCATCACGGTGATATGACTGATTCCAGTAGTTTGGTACGAATTATCCAGCAGGTGCAACCGAATGAAATTTACAATCTTGCGGCGCAAAGTCATGTTGCAGTATCATTTGAAGAGCCGGAATATACCGCCAACTCCGATGCCCTCGGTGCATTGCGTATACTCGAAGCAATTCGCATCCTCGGTTTGGAAAAGAAAGTTCGTTTTTACCAGGCGTCTACTTCTGAATTATATGGGTTGGTACAGGAAACTCCACAAAAAGAAACTACACCGTTCTATCCCCGATCCCCTTATGCGGTTGCCAAGCTTTACGCTCACTGGATCACGGTTAATTACCGTGAGGCATATGGTATGTATGCCTGTAATGGCATCATGTTCAATCACGAGAGTCCTGTGCGTGGAGAGACATTTGTAACACGTAAGATTACTCGTGCTTTAGCTCGTATCAAGCTCGGTTTGCAGGATTGTCTTTACATCGGTAACCTCGATGCAAAGCGCGACTGGGGTCATGCCAAGGATTGTGTTGAAATGCAGTGGTTGATGCTGCAACAACAACAAGCAGAAGATTTTGTTATCGCTACTGGCGTGCAAAACAGCGTTCGTGATTTTATAAATGCTGCTGCCAAAGAACTTGGCATAATTATTCGCTGGGAAGGTAGTGGGAAAGATGAATCAGGCCACCTAGTTTCTGGTTCTTTGAATACGGAACCTCGTGTTATTGTGCGCGTAGACCCGCACTATTTCCGATTGACTGAGGTTGAAACACTATTAGGTGATTCTTCCAAAGCTAGGAAGAAACTTGGTTGGAGCCCTAAAATTAGCTTCAAACAACTAGTTGCAGAAATGGTCAGGGAAGACCTGAAATCTGCCGAACGCGATGAGTTGGTAAAGAAACACGGTTTTGTAGCTTATGGTCATAGCGAGTAGAAACATGACAAAAGTCGTGGTCTTATATTCGAAATGATTGCCCTGTGCATGAAGCCATCAGAAAAAAGTAAGAAAAGTAAGCGCTCTATTGGGTTTATACACTCAACTAAAGAAACATAACCAAGTGAACCTCAATACAAAAATCTATGTAGCAGGACACCGTGGTTTAGTTGGCTCCGCTTTATCGCGGAGGCTGCGAGCTAATGGTTATACAAATATAGCTACCTGTACTCATGCGAAACTTGATCTTACTAACCAGGTTGCAACCGAAGTTTTTTTTGCAACGGAAAAGCCGGAATTTGTCTTTCTTGCTGCTGCCAAAGTTGGTGGTATTCTCGCTAATAATAATTATCCAGCTGATTTTATCTCTGTTAATCTTGCTATCCAGAATAACGTTATTCAAGCGGCATATCGACACGGCGTCAGGCGTCTATTGTTCCTTGGCTCGTCTTGTATCTATCCACGTGATTGTCCCCAACCTATTAAGGAAGAATATTTTCTTTCCGGACTGCTCGAGCCGACAAACCGGTCATATGCCATTGCCAAAATAGCTGGCATTGATCAATGCTGGAGTTATAATCGGCAATACGGCACGCAATTTCTCGCTGTCATGCCTACTAACATTTATGGTCGTGGCGATAGCTATGATCTTGTTAATTCACATGTTATTCCGGCATTAATCCAAAAATTTCATGAGGCCAGAACACTCGGTGACAATGAAGCAGTAGTATGGGGGACGGGTACACCTAAAAGAGAGTTTCTTTACTGTGATGACTTAGCAGACGCTTGTGTCTTCCTAATGTGCCTGCCAAACGAGACATTTAACTCAATCCTTAATTCACAGTCCTTAGTTCCACCTATAATCAACATTGGCTGCGGTAAAGATATCACTATCCGTGAGCTGGCTGAAACAGTCAAAAGGATTGTCGGCTTCGAAGGTAAGATCATTTTCGACCCTAGCAAACCTGATGGCACACCACGCAAATTACTCGATAGTGGAAACATTAATAGACTCGGCTGGGCGCCAAAGATCGGATTACTTGAAGGTATTTCGAAAAGTTATGAGGATTTTCTCCAACAATTCATTCCCCTGTCACAAGATATAGGCTCTGCTCATGAATGCTGAGCAACATAGTAAGGTGGTGCTATCGGTACTGGCATATTACAGATTCAAAAAAAAGATCATTACATATGAGCGTCCTATCATCGCCATCAACTGTGTACGCCTCATAACTGACGCTACATATAATTTATACATTAGTTTGATTTGCGATATGTACACAGCTAAACAAATAAGGGAATAGAGCAATGAAAGCAGTCATACTTGCCGGCGGATTAGGCACTCGTATTTCGGAGGAAACTTATCTCAAGCCCAAGCCCATGATAGAGATCGGCGGTAAACCGATCCTTTGGCATATTATGAAGATCTACTCGTTTCATGGCATCAATGATTTCGTGATCTGCTGTGGTTACAAGGGTTATGTAATTAAGGAGTATTTTGCTAATTATTTCCTACACATGTCAGATGTTACTTTTGACATGGCCTCTAACACAATGGACGTGCATCATCGGAATGCTGAGCCTTGGCGGGTAACTCTTATCGATACTGGTGATGAAACCATGACAGGAGGTCGACTAAAGCGGGTGGAAGATTTTGTTAAAAAAGATGAAGCGTTTTGTTTCACCTATGGCGATGGAGTTGCAGATATCGACATTACCGCACTTATTAAATTCCATCAACAACACGGTAAGAAGGCTACCGTTACCGCCGTACAACCACCTGGGCGTTATGGCGCGTTGAATATGGATGGTGAGAATGTGTTTGGTTTTATTGAAAAACCGAAAGGCGATGGGGGCAAGATTAACGGGGGGTTTTTTGTCTTGTCACCGAAATGCTTGGACTACATTGCTGGAGACACCACTTCTTGGGAAGCCAGTCCCCTAATCAGGTTAGCTACCGAAGGTGAGTTGATAGCATTTGAGCATAAAGGTTTTTGGCAGCCTATGGACACGTTGCGCGATAAGAATCATCTTGAAGAACTTTGGCTTGGGGGCAGAGCACCGTGGAAGTCATGGAAATAAGCTGTGAATTTTGGCGCGGCAAGCGAGTTTTTCTTACCGGTCATACCGGATTTAAAGGAGGCTGGCTATCACTTTGGCTGCAGGCTATGGGTGCAGAAGTTCATGGCTACTCACTCAATCCACCTACCGAGCCAAATTTTTTTACGGCGGTTGAAGCAGGCAAGGGTATGGCGAGCAGTACTATTGCCGATACCCGTGATGCATCTGCACTGGTAAAGGCAATGCAGATTGCACGACCGGATATCGTATTTCATCTTGCTGCACAATCGTTGGTTCGCTACTCCTATGCTGAGCCGATGGAGACCTATGCTATTAACGTGATGGGCACGGTTAATTTATTCGAGGCAGTTCGCAATTCAGCTACTGTGCGGGTAGTAGTCAATATTACAACCGATAAATGCTACGAAAATCGTGAATGGACATGGCCTTATCGTGAGAATGAGCCAATGGGTGGGCACGACCCATATTCCAACAGCAAAGCCTGTTCCGAATTAATTACTTCCGCATATAGAAGATCATTTCTTCAAAAGTCAGGTGTCGCGGTAGCAAGTGCAAGGGCAGGAAATGTCATAGGTGGTGGTGACTGGGCGCCAGATCGACTAATTCCTGATTTCTTGCGTGCAATCGACGCAGGACAAGTACTTGTTATTCGATCACCAAATGCTATCCGTCCTTGGCAACATGTTTTAGAGCCATTGTCAGGTTATCTAATGTTGGCGGAGAACTTATTTAGTGATGGATCGCGTTTTTCTGAAGCGTGGAATTTTGGTTCGGCAGATGAGGATGCACGTACTGTTGAGTGGATCGTAGAATATCTGATCGCTTCTACCCCGGGGGCTTCGTGGCAACTAGACACAAACGTTCAACTTCACGAGGCTAATTTCCTGAAGCTGGATAGCAGTAAGGCACGAACTCAGCTTGGTTGGAAGGCGCGCTGGAAACTACAGACTGCGTTGGAAAAAACCTTGGAATGGCATACTTGCTGGCGCCAAGGAGGAAATATGTATCAGCGCACACTTGAGCAGATTACGGCATATCAGACCACAAAACTAGCAGCTTGACTATGACGCGCCTAGATTTTTTAAATACACCGCTCACAGGACTCATGGTCATTCAGCGTAAGCCTATTGAGGATATCCGCGGCTTTCTAAGCCGACTCTATAGTGCAGAGGAATTTACATATGCGGGAATCGATAAGCCTATTAGTCAGATCAATCATACACTCACTCTTCTGAAGGGCGCTGTGCGTGGTCTGCATTACCAGAAACCACCTTATTCAGAGGCTAAAGTAGTCAATTGTCTTAAGGGAGAAGTATTTGATGTTGCGGTGGACCTACGCCGAGGTTCATCTACCTTCCTGCGCTGGTACGGCGAGAAACTAAGTGCACAAAATAACCGTGGCTTGTTGATTCCAGAGGGATTTGCACATGGATTTCAGGCATTGTCCGAAAACTGTGAACTAATTTATTTCCATACTGCTCCATATGTACATGAGGCAGAAGCTGGACTGAATGTCGTAGATACTGTGCTAGGAATTAATTGGCCCCTTCCCATTACAGAGCTTTCTGATAGAGACCGTTCACATCCAATGGTTCATCCTAATTTTGAAGGAGTCTCTCTTTGAAATGCCGCCATTGTAGTGCAGAGCTAGAGCTAACATTAATTGATCTTGGCAACGCGCCACCATCAAATGCCTATCTGACCGAATCAACCCCTCGTGTTCCAGAAAAATGGTTCCCGCTCAGAGTGCTAGTTTGTACTGAATGCTGGCTCGTTCAAACGGAGGACTATGCGGGAATAAAAGAGCTTTTTGATGCCGAGTATGCCTATTTCAGTTCATTTTCCATTACTTGGTTACGACATGCTGAGGCTTACGTAGCTGAAATGATCGAGCGGTTTGAGTTAAACACAAGCTCTAATGTAATCGAAGTTGCCGCGAATGATGGGTATCTTTTGCAGTATGTAAAGGCTAAAGGGATTCCATGCCTTGGCATAGAACCTACTGCAAGTACTGCGGCAGCAGCGTGTAAAAAGGGGATTACCATCATTGGAGAATTCTTCGGACCCCAGCTTGCTAGAAAGTTGGTCACCCAGGGTAAACAGGCAGATTTAATGGTTGCCAACAATGTACTGGCTCATGTGCCGGATATTAACAGTTTTGTACAAGGCTTCACCCAATTACTTAAACCACAGGGAGTTGTCACGTTTGAATTTCCACATCTTATGCGTCTCGTGGGACAAACCCAATTTGATACGATTTATCACGAACATTTCTCTTATTTATCACTGACTGCGGTAAAACGTATATTCGATTTCAATGGGCTACAGATTTTTGATGTTCAGGAGATTCCTACGCATGGGGGCAGTCTGCGAGTATTTGCTCAGCGTAAAGATGAAGGTAAGCATAATACTACTGCTAAGGTTGAAACTCTGATTACGCGCGAAGTTGCTGTAGGTATGAGGACCGAACGATACTACACTGATTTTCAGAAGCGCGCCAATGATATCAAACATGAACTGATTAAGTTTCTAATGGAATCAAAGCGCCAAGGTAAAAATGTTGTGGCATATGGCGCAGCGGCTAAAGGCAACACTTTGCTTAACTATGCCGGTGTAAGATCTGATCTGCTTTCATTCGTAGTCGACCGCAATCCTGCTAAACAGGGTAAATTTCTGCCGGGCACCCGTATCCCAATCGTTGACGAAGCACGCTTGCATAAGGAACATCCTGACTATGTGGTGATACTGCCCTGGAACTTGAAGGCTGAAATAACCGAACAGTTGGCCTATATCCGTAAATGGGATGGAAAATTCGTAACATTTGTTCCAGTACTAAGTGTGGATTGATGTTCATATGAAGATTGCGATGACAGGTGCTAGTGGTTTTATCGGACGGCATGTCTTAACAGATTTGCTGAAGCAAGGGGTGGAGATTGTTGCCGTAACCCGTGGTACTCTCCCTGCTGAGTTGAGTAGGGTTGTCCGAACTGTAAAGGTGGATATCTCCCGCCCTATACCAAACTGTTTTGAGAAAATAGGTTGCCCAGAAATTTTGATACATCTTGCCTGGGATGGCTTACCTAATTACAAATCATTGCATCACTTTGAGACTGAGTTGCCGAGGCAGTACCATTTTCTTAAGACTATGGTCGAGTCAGGATTGCCCTCCCTTCTTGTAACTGGAACTTGTTTTGAATATGGAAAGCAGTCTGGTTCCCTTTCGGAAGAAATGCTAGCCAAACCAAATAATCCTTATGGTTATGCAAAAAATGCGTTGCGACTGCAGTTGGAATTCTTAAAATCGACTACTTCGTTTAGTCTGACCTGGGCAAGACTTTTTTATATGTATGGCCAAGGTCAATCCAATACTTCTCTTTTTACAAAGTTAAAGGAAGCCGTAGTGCGCGGGGACAAAGTATTCAACATGTCTGGTGGGGAACAATTACGCGATTATTTGCCTGTAGGAGAAATTGCTCGCCAGATTGTTAGATTAGCAATGTTGAAACGCGATATTGGGGTTGTCAATATTTGTTCTGGAGAGCCGGTTTCAGTGCGCAAGTTGGTTGAGCGGTGGTTACATGAGAACAACTGGAAAATAGAGCTTAATCTTGGCCATTATCCTTACCCTGATTATGAACCGATGGCGTTCTGGGGTGATTCATCCCGAATCGACAGCACCAACGTGCCAGAATAACCGGTTGATATTTTGTGGAGATTTGTAGCGTGCCAGACATTTGCGTGGTTCACTTGGTAAGAAGAAAGAACGGTATGGAGCCATTTCGCAGTTTTC
>JAZGCR010000090.1:0-2769 GCA_036477105.1 Nitrosomonadaceae bacterium
TGTCGTGCAATAAAATATAAGGGCTTTCAAGTAGCGCGATTTGTCTGTCCGCATTATTGATAAAATAGGGAGAAAGGTAGCCACGGTCAAACTGCATACCCTCGACCACATCAAGTTCATTTTGCAAACCAGATCCATCTTCAACGGTAATCACACCTTCCTTGCCAACTTTCTCCATCGCATCGGCGATGATTTTTCCGATTTCAGCATCACAATTTGCAGAAATGCTACCTACTTGTGCAATTTCCTTGCTCGTGGTGCAGGGTTTGGAAATATTCTTGAGTTCTTCAACCGTTTCGAGTACAGCTTTATCAATCCCACGCTTCAAATCCATCGGGTTCATCCCGGCAGCTACATATTTCATACCTTCCCTAACGATGGATTGCGCTAGTATGGTAGCAGTGGTAGTACCGTCGCCGGCTACATCGGAGGTCTTACTTGCTACCTCCTTTACCATTTGAGCGCCCATGTTCTCAAATTTATCTTTCAGTTCGATTTCTTTCGCTACAGAAACGCCATCTTTTGTAATAGTGGGAGCTCCGTAGGAGCGATCCAGTACTGCGTTTCGTCCTTTAGGCCCTAAAGTAACCCTGACTGCATCAGCCAGAATGTTAACTCCAGTCACCAGTTTGTGGCGGGCTAAATCACTAAATTTAACGTCTTTTGCTGCCATAATCTTTCTCCTACTTTACAGACATGTTGTAAATGTTTGTAGTTAAAGTGGATTTGACTAACCTTCAACCACACCCATGATGTCTTCTTCGCGCATCACCAGGAGCTCTTCTCCCAGGACTTTCACAGTTTGTCCAGAGTATTTCCCGAACAACACCTTGTCGCCAACTTTCACTTCCAGCGCACGGACTTTACCATCGTCGCCAACCTTGCCCTTGCCCACGGAGATAATTTCACCTTGGTCAGGCTTTTCTGCAGCGGTGTCAGGGATGAGAATACCGGATGCTGTCTTGCGTTCTTCTTCCAGCCGCTTGACAATAACGCGGTCATGTAAGGGACGAATTTTCATGCTTCTTTCTCCTGTTTTAAAATAAACACAATTAAATCAATGGTAAATACAATTATTTTGATTCAAAATTCTGTAATTTACCCTACTGAAAATAAATTAGCACTCACGGCTGATGAGTGCTAATAATATGGGGTATTACTGGAAATTTCAAGTAGATGATCAATAAAAACTTACTAGAACGCAGTCTTAAAGCTGTCTGGCACCCCTGTTCTCAGATGAAACAACATGAAACGTTGCCGCTTGTTCCTATTGCCCGAGGCGAAGGAGTATGGCTTCATGATTTCGACGGCAGACGCTACCTCGACGCAATTAGTTCCTGGTGGGTCAACCTGTTCGGTCACGCTAATCCACGAATTAATAATGCCATCCACGATCAACTTGAAAAGTTAGAACATGTGATGCTTGCAGGATTCACGCACGAACCGGTTGTACAGCTATCGGAACGCTTGAACGAGCTTGCTCCAGGTAAGCTCGGCCATTGCTTTTATAGCAGCGATGGGGCATCAGCCATTGAAACCGCATTAAAAATGAGCTTCCATTACTGGCGCAATAACGATCAACCTGAAAAAAATAATTTTGTCAGCCTACAAAATGGCTATCACGGTGAAACCTTGGGCGCATTGTCGGTCACCGATGTAGCATTATTCAGGGAAATCTATGCGCCATTGTTGCGCCACAGCGCACGAGTCCCCACCCCAGACTGGCGCTATGCAGAAGAAGGAGAGTCACCTAGTAATTACGCGCTACGTGCTGTTACCATATTGGAAAAATATCTAGCTGAAAACCATACAAAAACCGCAGCGTTGGTTGTTGAACCGCTAGTACAGGGTGCCGCAGGCATGGGAATGTATCACCCTGATTATCTTAAGCATGCTAGTGAGATTTGTAATAAATACCGAGTACATTTGATCGCTGACGAAATCGCGGTAGGCTTTGGCAGAACGGGAACCATGTTTGCCTGTGAACAAGCCAATATTGCTCCGGATTTCTTGTGCTTGGCGAAGGGCTTGAGCGGCGGATATCTGCCACTTTCTGTAGTACTAACCACCGATGCGATTTATCAAGCATTTTATCACGACGAAGCTACACACGGCTTTTTGCATTCGCACACTCACGCTGGCAATGCGCTCGCTTGTCGCGCCGCACTTGCTACGTTAGATATTTTTGAACAAGATAAAATTATTGATGATAACCGTATAAAAACAAACTACCTCAACGACGCAACACAATCGCTCGCATCACATCCTAAAGTGAGAAACTTCCGTAATTGCGGCATGATCTGGGCTTTTGAAGTAGAAACTGTAGACCCTACTTTTTCTGGAAAATTTTTTCAGAAAGCGCTAAATCAGGAATTACTACTTCGCCCATTAGGAAATACCGTCTATTTCATGCCGCCCTATATCATTAACAAACAGGATATGGATTTTTTAGTAGTTGGGATTTTACAAGCGCTCGATTCATGCTAAAGATTTATATTGAAAATTATTATCCTGTTGCAACTTACATCAGTTACATTCTGACCATGACTCCATTTAAGTTAGCTGCTATCCTTTATTTCATACTTAACATAGTAACGCTACCTGTTTTATCACAAAATTTACCTCTCTCAGTCAGCCAAGCACTTAATCAGTCAGGAATTTCTGAGTCTGCAATTAGTGTTTACGTTCACGAAATTGG
Organism: Nitrosomonadaceae bacterium; assembly: GCA_036477105.1. Taxonomy (GTDB): domain Bacteria; phylum Pseudomonadota; class Gammaproteobacteria; order Burkholderiales; family Nitrosomonadaceae; genus BJGV01. The sequence goes on from JAZGCR010000090.1 coordinate 2,699, forward strand.
CACATCCCAGCCGCTCATTGCTTTCAACTCTGACAAACCAATGAATCCCGCCTCAGTGATGAAACTTGTCA
>JAZGCR010000091.1:0-3266 GCA_036477105.1 Nitrosomonadaceae bacterium
GTCGTTCGATCAGCTCGATCTTGATTTCTGTAGTTACGAACGTGTTCTCGTTCTGCAGGCCGTCACGGGGGCCAACTTCTACCATTTTCACATATTTAGGAATATTCATTATTGATCCTGTTCTGGCCACAAGAAATTTTCCCCTATGGCGGTAATATAAGTTTTACTCAGTAAGTTGGAATAGGAATAATCAGCCCTGCTTTAAGAACTTGTGCGTCAGTATATAATACGTGTTTTGATAAATTCAAAGTTGAGCCAAATATGGCTCACAATTACGACATTGAATGACGTAAAAACTGACCTTAGTATATCGACGCATGATATTTGTGTTCAGCATGGCGAAAAAATACTGGCTTCGCAGCTACTTCTCATCAAGAACAAGGGATATGATTTTGCACCCCCGTTTCGGGAAATGACGATCCATCTCTATTTGGTTGGGGTTATGTGGCGTCATGGCGAGAGTCTTAACTTGGTAACAAATCCTCGTGAACACGCTTTGGAATCACTACGCACAATGCTAGTCAGAACTGGCATGAGCGATAAGAACGCCCAGAAACGAATTTTATTTTTAAACAATATGTCCCAGACAGAAGACGGTAGTGACGCACTCGCAGTAACTGTCGGTTATCAAACCATGCAAGATGATAATAGCTTGGCCATGATTTTTGATGAGTATCGTGAAGAGATGCGTGTTTCTGGCGCTCTCTGGCGGTTCTATAACCGTGGCAAAAAAATAATGCTCATCGGTGGGGCCATCACAGCCTTTATTGCGATCTGGTTTGTTACGATTTTCATTCCATCAAGTAGCGGAATTGTTGTACTGGCAGCAGGACTATTTGCTGCAGTACTGGTTGTCATACCAACATTTTTGGTTGGAGCTTTGGTATATCGGGTAAAGTTCAAAAAAACACCTGCTTCAACCCTGCCTCGATCATGATTTTCGATGACGACTTTGGCGCTGAGTTGTCCGCGGTTTCCCCTTGACTAGTACTACTAGTACTAGTATTGGGCGGTCTGGCAATTGCTCGAAATCTGAATTCTGGAATCACACTCTTAACGGGATCTACGCTAGGGGTGGATGCCATGACTGGAAAAAGTATAATAATTACCCATACAAATACCCAAAGACATAGTCAATTTAGAGCAAATTATGAGTGCTGTGATTATAGATGGCAACGCAATTGCTAGTGCACTACGAGCTGAGTGGAAGGTTCGCGCCGAACGCCTGAAAGAACAAGGTATGCAACCAGGACTAGCAGTGGTCATTGTCGGGAATAATTTGGCTTCCAGTATTTATGTGCGCAACAAGGCGAAGGCCTGTAGTGAGACTGGTATTTATTCAGAAGTACACGAATTCCCTGAAAGCGCAAGCGAAAACGAAGTGCTGCGCCGCATTCAAGAGTTGAATGAAAATCCCAGAATCCACGGCATCTTGGTGCAATTGCCATTGCCACGACATTTTGAAGACAAAAGGTTAATTGCGTCCATCGCAGTGGGAAAGGACGTGGATGGTTTCCATCTCAACAATGTTGGTGCGCTTGTCACTGGTAATGCGGTGTTTTTGCCTTGCACCCCTTTTGGCGTGATGAAAATGTTGGAAAAGAGTGGCATTCAGGTTGAGGGACAGCATGCGGTAGTGGTAGGACGCAGCAATATCGTTGGTAAACCAATGGCGCTAATGTTGTTGGAGAAGGGTGCGACTGTTACCATTTGTACATCGAAAACACATGATCTAGCAGGGTACACAGGGCGTGCCGACATTCTGGTGGTGGCTACCGGTAAACCGCGAATGATTACCGCTGACATGGTTAAACCCGGCGCAACGGTGATAGACGTAGGCATAAACCGCATGCCTAACGGCAAGCTTGCAGGCGATGTGGATTTTGACTCGGTTAAGGACAAAGCAGGGTATATCACACCAGTACCAGGTGGAGTGGGACCAATGACAATTACCATGTTGCTTTGCAATACCATTGAAGCAGCAAGACGCGTCCAAGCCAAGGCTTTGCCACGGATTAACGTGGGTAATAACACGTAAAATTATAAGGTAGAAGCATGGAACCTACACCCGATATTGACCCACAAGAAACACAGGAATGGCTCGATGCGCTGGAATCTGTACTAGTGTACGAGGGGACGGAGAGGGCGCATTACCTACTGGGAAAATTAGTAGAAAAGGCGCGCAGATCTGGTGCTTATCTTCCTTATAGTGCGACTACTGCATACATAAACACTATCCCACCCGGCAAGGAGGAGAGCTCACCTGGAGATCATGCGCTCGAACACCGCATTCGCTCTTACGTGCGCTGGAACGCCATGGCAATGGTGTTGCGTGCAAACAAAAATACAAATGTCGGCGGTCATATCTCTACCTTTGCATCTGCCGCAACGCTCTACGATGTGGGCTATAACCATTTCTGGCACGCTACCAGCAAGAATCATGGCGGCGACCTAGTGCTTGTACAAGGACACTCTTCTCCCGGTATTTATGCCCGCGCTTTTATACTGGGGGAATTGACTGAGGAACAGCTGGATAATTTTCGTCAAGAGGTGGGGAGGAAGGGCTTATCTTCCTATCCACATCCGTGGCTGATGCCTGATTTCTGGCGATTTCCAACAGTTTCAATGGGGTTGGGGCCTTTGATGGCAATCTACCAGGCTCGTTTCATGAAATATCTTGACAGTCGTGGTTTGGCCAAGACCGAGGGGCGTAAAGTCTGGGCCTTTATGGGTGACGGTGAAATGGACGAACCTGAATCACTGGGTGCTATTTCGTTGGCTTCACGCGAAAATCTGGATAATCTGATATTTATTATTAATTGCAATCTTCAGCGCCTTGATGGACCAGTGCGTGGCAACAGCAAGATCATCCAGGAACTCGAAGGTGGTTTCCGTGGAGCCGGTTGGAATGTCATCAAGGTGATTTGGGGCTCCTACTGGGATCCGTTGCTAGCAAAAGACACAAAAGGTTTACTGCAGAAACGCATGATGGAATGTGTTGACGGCGAATACCAAACCTTCAAATCCAGGGATGGTTCTTATGTGCGTAAGCACTTCTTTGGAAAATATCCAGAATTATTAGAAATGGTAGCTAATATGTCTGATGACGATATCTGGAGACTAAATCGCGGGGGGCACGACCCACATAAGGTGTATGCCGCCTATGCTTCAGCAGTAAAGCACACCGGACAGCCAACAGTGATACTTGCCAAGACAATTAAGGGCTATGGTATGGGTGAAGCAGGTGAGGCGCAAAACATTACGCA
>JAZGCR010000092.1:0-2927 GCA_036477105.1 Nitrosomonadaceae bacterium
AGACTGTACTGATAGGCGGCGTCATGGAACACATTGAGCAGGCTGGTGTACACTCAGGTGATTCGGCCTGCTCACTGCCCCCTTTCAGTCTGTCGCCTACCATAAAAGATGAATTAAGCAGGCAGACGGAGGCAATGGCACACGCACTTCAAGTAGTGGGTCTAATGAACGTGCAGTTTGCCATTCAGGGCGATACCGTATATGTGCTTGAAGTAAACCCCAGAGCATCGCGTACTGTGCCTTTTGTATCCAAAGCTACCGGACTGCAGTTGGCAAAAATTTCCGCACGCTGTATGGTAGGAGTAACGCTCGCCCAACAGGGTGTAGTTAGTGAAACGATTCCCTCCTACTATTCGGTGAAAGAAGCCGTGTTCCCATTTATCAAATTTCCCGGTGTGGATACTATACTTGGTCCTGAAATGAAATCCACTGGTGAAGTAATGGGAGTAGGACATACTTTTGCAGAAGCATTCGTCAAATCACAACTGGCTTCTGGAGTCAAATTACCCACCGCAGGAAACATTTTTATCAGTGTGCGCCAATCGGATAAGCCTCGCGCGGTGGAAATCGCCCGCAAACTTGCAGAACTAGGATTCACCCTTTATGCTACACGTGGCACCGCAACTGAATTGACCAGGGCGGGGCTAACGGTTATTCCGATAAATAAGGTGACAGAAGGACGCCCCCACATTGTTGATATGATTAAGAATGGAGAAATAAATTTAATCATCAACACAGTAGAAGACAAACGTAGCGCGATTCAGGATTCATACTCGATTCGCCATGCGGTACTGCAAGCAAGAGTAACATATTTCACCACATTGGCAGGTGCGCGTGCTGCATGCGTTGGCATGGCAAATATACAAGAGCTACAAGTTTACGACTTGCAAACATTGCATGCGACAAGATAAACCTGGTCGGCACTATACACGCTTGCCGCTAAGTGTAAATACAAGGAATTATAGGTCGATAATATGTTGACTTCAATCCTATCATAGCAAGACTTGCTGAAAACCATATTGATAATCAGCGATCAAAATCGAACGAAATAACTGAAGAGAGCAGACCCCATGAGTACGATTCCATTGACAGTGATTGGTGCGGAAAAACTGCGTTCCGAACTGAACGAAATGAAGACCGTGCAACGCCCTGCAGTAATTGTTGCCATTGCTGAGGCCCGCTCACACGGCGATCTTACAGAAAATGCTGAATACGATGCCGCAAAGGAGCGACAAGGATTCATCGAGGGACGTATTTCCGAGCTGGAAAGAAAACTTTCTAATGCACAGATCATCAACCCGGCACTACTCGACGCCGATGGCGCTTGCGTTTTTGGTGCCACCATTGATCTTGAAGACGTAGCTAATGGTACGATGGTAACTTACCAGATTGTTGGCGACGATGAGGCAGATATCAAGCAGGGTAAGATTTCCATCAGCTCCCCCATATCCCGTGCTCTGATTGGCAAGCATCCTGGTGATGTAGCAGAAGTGCTGGCTCCGGGTGGAACGAGGGAGTACGCAATTCACAATGTGAAATATATTTAGGTGTTAGACAATCTTCACGTCGACATAACATAGCAACACATTAAAGCTAAAAACTATGTTTCGCTCTTAGTAGTCAGCTTTTTATACTAATCGTGGTAGATTTTTATACTTCATCCGATTAGGGACAGTAAACTACCAAGATCTTCGCTGAGTTAACGGCGTGGATAGGTGCTGAGTGCACGATAACGAGAAGAGACGGGATGTTACTATGAATTTTTTCAAAAGATTTAATTCCATTCAATGAAGAGCGCCAAATCCAGTAAAGCTTGGATTAAGAAGCACGCAAATGATTTTTTCGTCAAGCAAGCAAAAAAAGAGGGTTATCGTTCACGTGCGGCGTATAAACTAATAGAAATCTCTAGGCGCGACCATTTGCTGAAGCCTGGAATAACCGTAGTGGACCTAGGTGCGACACCTGGTGGTTGGTCACAGGTAGCAGCAAGCAAGGTAGGCTGGAGCGGAAAGGTATTCTCGCTGGATATACTGGAAATGGGGGCACTACCTGGCGTTACGTTCATACAGGGTGATTTCGAAGAAGAGGCCACTTTAATTGAACTGAGAAAAAAACTTGGAGAAAAGCCAGTTGATCTTGTAATTTCGGATATGTCGCCTAATATTAGCGGCATAGGAATATGTGACCAAGCACATAGCATGTACTTAGCTGAGTCGGCTCTAAAATTTTCTGTAGAGCAATTGAACTCTGGCGGCAATTTTCTCGTCAAAGTGTTTCAAGGCTCTGATATTGAGCAGTTTGTGTACACCATGCGTACTTCTTTCAAGCAGGTGGTGACGCGTAAACCGGAAGCATCGCGTGGTCGCAGCAACGAAATATATTTACTGGGACTAAAGAAACAAGAGAGAGTACCGTAGCCATTACCATTATCTAAGCAAAGTAAGAATAGTTAATAGTTACTAGCCTAATAATGGAACTTGTTTACCAAAATAGGATAAATCTCTGATCAGGGCCACCCTGTTATAAATTCAGAAATGGGTTTAAAATAAGCAAATAAGAATTCTGATGGTGTTAACCAAGGAGCTATCTTGAGCAATCTCGTTAAAAACATGGTCATATGGCTAGTGATTGCACTGGTGCTAATGACGGTGTTTAACCAGTTCAGTACGCGCCAGACAACGCCGGCGCAGATGGAGTATTCTCAGTTCATCGATGAGCTGAAGCAGGGCAGAATAGCTAAGGTAACCATCGAAGGGCGTACTCTAAAAGGCACCAAGGCTGATGGTAGACACTTTACCACATACACGCCTTCCGACCCCTGGATGGTAAGTGACTTGCTCAAAGCAGGTGTTGTCATTGATGCTAAGCCAGAGGAAGAACCGTCGCTATTGATGAATATTTTTGTCTCGTGGTTCCCAATGTTGTTG
>JAZGCR010000093.1:0-3806 GCA_036477105.1 Nitrosomonadaceae bacterium
GCATCCAGTTCTACCATTAGATGCTCGCCTTGTTTTTGTAATTCTCTTGTATAGCCGTTGGTTTGGGCAAGCTGCAATTGATAGCCAAGGCGGTGCTTACGCCAGAACTGTATCCAGTCAGAAGAGAACTCATTAATCTGTGGCGTGGAACCTATAGTGTTGTTCTGCACCCAGCCGAATTTTTCAAAGGACACTCGATGCATCGCTGCGAGACCTGTTCCTAGGGCTGCATTTCCACTCTTGGAAGTGTTATCCATCTCAAGATATTCCAGCACCAGCCACGCGTTAGTTTCATTTCTTCCCCAGCACACTGGAGTGGGAACACGTAGTGTGTGTGAACTTTTAATTTCTTGTAGCCCCGTTGCTTCTGCCTCAAACATTGACACGCTTGCTACATTATTTAGTTTGACGAAAAAGCGATGGCTACCGCCTTCAATGCAATAAGTTTGGTTAATACAACCTCCGCTGGTAGAGGAGATCCTTTCCACAACAAACGGGATGCCGATGGAAGCTGAGATTTGTACAGCAATATCTGACCAAGATGACATGTGTTGGCGGTTTACCAAACTGTGCTACTTCAGGAAAGCCCTTTTCTTGCCAACTTGATTGCTTTACGCACCTGTGACGGTGCAGTACCACCAATGTGGTTTCGGCTCTTTATCGAGCCATCCAGAGTCAGCACTTCGAAGATATCTTTCTCAACTAACCGAGAAAATTTCCGTAACTCAGGCAGAGTAAGCGCACTCAAATCGCGACCTTTCTTCTCGGCGGACCGCACTGCTTGAGATACTGCTTCATGCGCATCGCGAAACGGCAGTCCCTTTTTTGTAAGATAATCTGCAAAATCTGTTGCTGTCGAGTGGCCGCACCTTGCTGCGCTACGCATAGTATCCTTGTTGACATGAATACCATTAAGCATGTCGACGTAAACACGTAGTGTTTCGCTGAGTGTATCTACTGTGTCAAACAGAGGTTCCTTGTCCTCCTGGTTGTCTTTATTATAAGCAAGCGGCTGTGCTTTCATCAGTGTCAGCAAAGCAATAAGGTGACCAGTGACGCGTCCAGTTTTGCCCCGCACTAGTTCTGGTACGTCTGGGTTCTTTTTTTGCGGCATAATAGACGAGCCAGTGCAGAAACGGTCGTCAAGTTTGATGAAATCAAACAACGGGCTCATCCACAAAATTAATTCTTCAGATAAACGTGACAAATGAGTCATGATCAGTGCTGCACATGCGCAGAATTCGATGGCGAAATCCCGGTCGGAAACTGCATCAAGCGAGTTTTTGCAAACGTCTTCAAAACCTAATTTTTGCGCTACCATTTCACGGTCGATAGGGTAGCTGGTTCCAGCTAACGCCGCTGCACCAAGTGGAAGTTTGTTTACACGTTTTCTACAATCAGATAACCGGTCAGTGTCGCGTTTCAGCATCTCGAAATACGCCATGAGATGATGACCGAAGGAAACCGGTTGAGCTATTTGGAGATGAGTTAAGCCAGGCATCACAGTATCTGTATGTTTCTCAGCAAGATCCAATATTGCCTGTTGCATAGTTTTGATGAGGTTGATTATGTCATCGATAGAAGCGCGTAAATAAAGCCGCACATCAGTTGCTATCTGATCGTTGCGTGAGCGCGCTGTATGGAGTCGTTTACCAGCATCGCCAACCAGCGTGATGAGGCGTTTCTCAATATTGAGATGTACATCTTCTAGTTCTAGCAGCCAATCAAACGTACCACTATGGATTTCATCGCGAATCTGATGCAAACCCTTCCCGATGGTGACCAGGTCTTTTGCACTGATAATTCCCGAGGCAGACAGCATCTGAGCGTGTGCAAACGACCCCTGAATATCGTACTCCGCTAACCGTTGATCGAATCCTACCGATGCAGTATAACGCTGTACCAGCTTAGAAACTGGTTCTTCAAACCGTCCTGACCAGATTCTTTTGTGGCTTTTAGCTAATGAGCCTTTCTTTTTTGGAATTTTCATAATGCCTTGTCAAACATGAAAGTATGTGCAACCCTTTCCTAACTTTTAATCTTTATTTAGACTTTTGAAGTGATAAGTATAAATCAAAAATTGCATCCGGACTCCCTGCCGAACTTTCGCAACCTCGGCGTAATTCTGCGTATCTTGGTTATCGTGAACGTTATCGGCTTTATGGCGGCGTTGCTCAAAGCTCCAACGTGGTCCGGAGTTATACAGGAATTCACGGAAATTGCGGTTGTTATCCAACCTATACTGTTGATGAATTTGTTATTATTGTACGGCCTATATAAACCACTTTCACGTTTATCATACGCTACCGGAGTTGCTACGGTGCTAGTACTAGAGCTGATTTTGGCAACAGTAATGTATTGGTTTGGTGGAATGGTGGCCGACAACATGGATATAGGAGTGGTCTTTCGCTACTGGGTGTTGTGCCTTGCTGTTACTGGTGTGTTGCTGGCATATTTTAACCTACGTAGTCGCGCACTCTCTCCTGCTTTTATGGAGGCGCGCTTACAGGCGTTGCAATCACGCATTCGTCCCCATTTTTTGTTCAACTGCATTAATGCAGTTTTGTCGCTAATTCGCGCTGATCCAAAACGTGCCGAGCATGCACTGGAGGACATGGCAGACTTATTTCGGGTATTGATGGCCGATAATCGCCAATTATCACCACTGCAACGGGAAATCGAATTGTGCAAACAGTACTTGCAATTGGAACAACTACGTCTGGGAGAACGGCTCAAGGTTGAGTGGCACATCGACAACCTGCCGTCAGACGCGCTGATCCCGCCGCTGGTGTTGCAGCCATTACTCGAAAATGCTGTCTATCACGGTATTGAGCCTATAGTTGATACCGGTATCATAAACATTAATATCTATAAAAGCCGCGATGAGGTTCACATGGTTTTACGTAATCCTTATCAGCCAGAAGGCAAGCACCATAGTGGTAATAAAATGGCGCTGAACAATATTCGCGAGCGACTAGCTTTGCATTTTGATGCAGAGAGCAGACTAGAAAGTAAGGTCAGCAATGGTGTCTACCAGGTTCATATCACTATCCCATTCGTAACCACGGTATAAAGCAACGAGGAAGCAAAAGAAATGAGTAATTCCCCGTTAAGAGTTATGGTTATTGACGATGAAGCCCCTGCACGTAATCGGCTCAAAGACTTATTGCACGACAGCATGGAAAAATTCCCGGTGCAGCTGGCAGGAGAAGCGTCTAATGGACTAGAGGCACTGGCATTGTTACAGGTACAGCATGCGGATGTGGTATTACTTGACATCCGTATGCCTGAGATGGATGGGCTGGAGCTTGCGCAGCATTTGCTCAAACTGCCAGTATCTCCCGCAATTATTTTCACTACTGCCTATGACGTCTACGCTATCCAGGCATTCGAACTACATGCAGTAGATTACTTACTCAAGCCCATACGCCTGACACGATTACTGGAAGCGCTGATGCGCATTGGTACGGCAATTCCTTTACAGCAGGAAGTGTTACAGCAAATTCGTCCGAGGCCACGCACACATCTTAGTGTACATGAGCGTGATAGAATTCATTTGATTCCTGTAGGCGACGTAGTATACCTCCGTGCCGAGTTGAAATACGTGACAATCCGCACCTGTGAGAAAGAGTATCTACTGGAAGAATCACTGACACGTCTGGAAGAGGAATTTGGAGAACGTTTTGTGCGCATACACCGCAATTGCCTGGTAGCAAAAGACTACATTTCGGGATTCGAGAAAACTGAGGAAGAAAGTGGGGAGGCGCGTTGGATGCTGTTGCTCAGAGGTTTGGAAGAGAAGCTTC
>JAZGCR010000094.1:0-4427 GCA_036477105.1 Nitrosomonadaceae bacterium
GTCAATCCTGTAATAGAAGGCTCAGTACGTGCCCGACAGCATCGCCTGTTAGACAAGCAGGGCAACATGGTGTTGCCAGTATTGCTGCACGGTGATGCTGCATATTCTGGTCAGGGTGTGGTGATGGAGTCGTTGAATCTGTCCCAGACTCGTGGTTATGGAACAGGCGGTACGATACATGTCATCATCAATAATCAGATTGGCTTTACTACATCTGACCCACGCGATTCACGTTCTACACTTTATTGCACTGAGGTGTCGAAAATGATTGAAGCGCCAATATTTCATGTCAATGGTGATGATCCTGAAGCAGTAGCGATGGTGACCGAGATTGCGTTTGATTTTCGGATGCAGTTTCAGAAGGATGTAGTCATAGATATGGTTTGTTTTCGGCGTCTTGGCCACAACGAACAGGATGATCCGATGGTGACACAACCATTGATGTACAACATTATTAACCAACATCCCGGTACGCGCAAACTCTACGCCGACAAGCTGGAAATTGAGGGTGTTATTAAGGTTGGTGAAGCTGAAGAGATTCTTATGAATTACCGCAATGACATGGATGCGGGTCGTAACCCTAACAATGCTATATTTTATGGCAATAAGTCGTCACGTGCGGTGGACTGGGCACCTTTCTTGAAGACAAGCAAGTGGAATCAGAAGGTGAAGACTGGTTTGTCGATGGCGAAATTGAAGCATCTGGCTGAACGGCTTACCGATATTCCTGACAACTTCAAGTTACATTCTCGAGTGAGAAAAATTATTGATGATCGCCGTTTGATGGGCGAGGGTAAGTTATTCATAGATTGGGGTATGGCGGAGAATTTGGCATATGCGGCGCTCTTGCATGATGGATTTCCAATACGTGTTTCAGGGCAGGATTCCGGGCGTGGGACTTTTTTCCATCGTCATGCAGTATTGCACAATCAGAGTGGAGAGCGATGGGATGAAAACACATATCTCCCGCTTCGTCACATCGCGCCGAAGCAACCGGATTTCGGAATGATCGATTCGATGCTGTCAGAAGAAGCGGTTCTGGCTTTTGAATATGGTTATGCTACAGCTGAGCCTAATGAACTTGTAGTTTGGGAAGCACAATATGGTGACTTTGCTAACGGTGCTCAGGTTGTGATTGATCAGTTTATAGCATCTGGTGAAGCCAAGTGGGGGCGACTATGTGGCCTGGTAATGATGCTTCCACATGGCTACGAGGGGCAAGGGCCAGAGCACTCCTCGGCGCGGCTTGAGCGCTATCTACAATTGTGTGCAGAATACAATATTCAGGTTTGTGTACCGTCTACTCCAGCACAGATGTTTCACTTGTTGCGACGTCAGATGATTCGTCCACTCCGTAAGCCACTTATAATCATGAGTCCAAAAAGCATGTTGCGTCGTAAAGAGTCAGTATCAAATCTGGAAGATTTAGCCAACGGAAGCTTTCAGCCTATAATCTCGGAAATAGAAAATCTTAACTCAAAGAAAGTGCGGCGCATTATCGCCTGTTGTGGCAGAGTCTATTACGATCTGTTGGCTTACCGAAAAGCGCACAAAATTGCGGATATCGTGATTATCCGCATTGAGCAGCTGTATCCGTTTCCACACGAGGATTTTCAAGCTGAGGTCAATCGTTACGATCAGGCCAAAGATATCCTTTGGTGCCAAGAGGAGCCTGGAAACCAGGGCGCTTGGCACCGTATTCAGCATTATTTGCTGCGGCATATGCGACCTGATCAGGCTCTTGCTTATGCATTGCGTCCATCTTCAGCATCACCCGCCGTAGGATATTTGGCAAAACATAATTTTCAGCAGAATGAATTGGTCGTAGCAGCATTTCGCGAGAAAATCTAACCTAAAGGAAGAGTCATGCTAGTCGAAGTTAAAGTTCCAGTGTTATCCGAGACGGTAGCGGAGGCTACCCTGGTCTCCTGGCATAAGAGGCAGAGTGAATTTGTTGAGCGTGACGAAAATCTGATAGATATTGAGACTGACAAAGTGGTGCTGGAGTTGCCGGCACCGGTAACTGGTATGCTGGCGATCATCAAGGGCGATGGGAGCACGGTGGTCAGCAGCGAGCTTATCGCGACAATAGACACTGAGGTTACAGCCGTTACTGTTCCTGCTAAAAAGATTGTATCGTCAGGTAAAAAATCTATAGCCGCAGTAAAACCAGCTATGCTACCCGCAGCTAAGAGGATGGCAGCGGAGAAAAACATCAAAACTGAGGAAATTAGTGCAATCAGTGGTACAGGTCGCGGTGGGCGTATTACCAAGGAGGATGTAGTTGTACACGTAGAATCCAAGTCTACTCCAGGAGCCACCACAGCTTCAGCATCCATATCTACAGGTAATCGACCAGAACAACGTGTAGCCATGTCCAGGTTACGTTTGCGTATAGCCGAACGGATGGTGCAATCACAATCCACTGCGGCAATACTTACAACATTTAACGAAGTTAATATGCAAGCGATAATAGAATTTCGTGCTCGCTATAAGGATAAGTTTGAGAAAGAGCATGGAGTGAAGCTTGGCTTTACCTCATTTTTTGTTAAGGCAGTGGTAGCGGCGCTGAAGAAATTTCCTATCGTCAATGCTTCGGTGGACGGTAATGATATTATTTATCACGGTTATTATGATATAGGTATTGCGGTAGGCAGTCCGCGAGGGTTGGTGGTACCAATTATTCGTGATGCTGATCGTCTGTCGCAGGCTGAAATCGAAAAGCAAGTTGCTGATTTCAGCAAACGTGCCCGAGAAGGTAGACTTACCATCGAGGAATTAACTGGAGGCACTTTTTCTATTACTAATGGTGGCGTGTTCGGCTCGATGCTTTCCACTCCCATCATCAACCCGCCACAAAGTGCGATTCTCGGTGTTCATGCCATTAAGGAACGTCCGGTGGCCGAGAATGGCCAGGTGGTCATTCGTCCAATAAATTACCTAGCGCTATCTTATGACCATCGCATTGTAGATGGACGTGAAGCAGTGCTTTCTCTGGTAGCTATGAAAGAGGCACTTGAATATCCGATGAGTCCATTACTGGAAGCCTAAAGGAGAAAAATTAAGATTCATTCTTACAGAATAGTAACTTATAGCATACAAGTTATGTTTATCATTACATTATTTACAAGATAGCAACATGACTCAATTTTTTGATGTAGTAGTGATTGGCGCCGGACCTGGAGGCTATGTAGCCGCAATCCGTTGCGCCCAATTGGGGCTTAATACAGCTTGCATAGACGAGTGGAAGAATCCACAGGGAAAAGCAAGTCTTGGTGGTACTTGTCTCAATGTAGGTTGTATTCCTTCCAAGGCATTGCTGGAATCTTCTGAGAATTATGAGCGTGCTGCACATAAATACTCTGCACATGGAATCAAAGTGGAAGGTCTGTCGGTAGATATTCCCGTGATGATTTCCCGCAAGGATAAAATTGTCACGGCATTCACCAGTGGCATTGCCATGCTGTTTAAGAAAAATAAAATTACTTCAATACATGGACGAGGAACATTAGCTAAGGATAGAAAGGATAAGAAGTCTTGGAAAGTTAAAGTAAAGAGCGGCGACAAAGTAGAGACTATTGAGGCAAAATACATCATCATCGCCACAGGTTCAACACCGCGCCAGTTACCGTTTGCGGCAGTAGACAATGAATGCATACTGGACAACGAAGGTGCACTAGCATTGATCGAGGTGCCTAAGCGTCTGGGTATAATTGGTGCTGGAGTGATCGGTTTGGAAATGGCTAGCGTTTGGCGAAGGCTCGGATCAGAAGTCACTATTCTTGAGTCGCTGCCAGAATTTCTCACGATTGCCGATGAACAAGTAGCGAAAGAAGCACAAAAAATTTTCACCAGGGAATTAGGGTTGGAGATACTAACCGGAATTAATCTTACCGCGATTAAAGCTAGAAAAAAAATAGTCCTGGTGGAATACCTTGACGCTCAAGCTAGAGCGCAAAAGCTAGAGGTGGATAAGCTGATAGTATCGGTTGGCAGGGTTCCAAATACCGCTGAATTAGGTGCAGAATACGTTGGACTCAGAATAGATGATGGTGGTCGCATAGAAGTGGATAGCCAGTGTCGCACCAATCTGCCAAATGTGTATGCCGTTGGTGATGTTGTGCGCGGGCCAATGCTGGCACACAAGGCTTCCGAGGAGGGGATAGCGGTAGCAGAGTCGATAATCGCAAATGCGGCAGGACAAGCAAGAGAGCTTACAAAGCTAAATCTTGACACTATTCCTTGGGTGATTTACACATCGCCAGAGATCGCCTGGGTGGGTAAGACTGAGCAAGAACTAAAAACTGCAGGAATTAGATATAAAGCGGGTCAGTTTCCTTTTATGGCCAATGGGCGCGCGCGAGCCTTGGGTGAGACAAACGGCTTTGTCAAAGTTCTGGCGGATGCCAATACTGATCGTATCCTCG
>JAZGCR010000095.1:0-8750 GCA_036477105.1 Nitrosomonadaceae bacterium
CCCGCCCCTAATGCATCTTGTGTAGGGTCAAGTAAAGTCATGATACGTCGCTTTTGGTAGTCGTGCATCATTGACCATAGCAATGGCAGGCTGCCTACTCCAGCGATTAGTAGTCCAATCATGATGTTCCTCGATAGTCCCGCTAGGAACAGTACATAGAAACCGCTGAAAATAATTAGCACTGTAGTGCCTAAATCTGGCTGGCGTATAATCAGCAGTACCGGGAATAATAGTAGCAACGTCGCCACTACGTAATTTCGGAGTTGTAAGGTGGCTTCGTGTTTGTCAAAATACCACGCCATCATCAGCGGCACAGCAATTTTCATCAATTCGGAAGGTTGGATGCGGGTAACGCCGACGTTTAGCCATCTCCGGGCACCACTGTGGATTTCACCAAATAACGCTACACCAATCAGAAGAATGAGACCGACCACATATATTGGCAATGCAAGACGCATCATGTGCTGCAGAGGAATGTTGGCAACCAACCACATGATGATTAGTGCCGCAAGCATGTTAATAGCCTGGCTGGTTACACGGCTTAAATCCCCATCGGTAGCACTGTAAAGTGTTACCAGACCAACCAGCATTAATAGGAAAATACCACCCAGCAAAATATTGTCTATATAGCGTGTAAGGTAGTGCCATAGACTCACAGATTTAATCATGGACACCCTCTATGCCTTCATCCACGGATTTTTCCGTTGCCTTCTCAGGTAGCTTGCCGAGTAGGAAGTAGTCCATCACCAGCCGTGCAATCGGTGCAGCGACGGAGCCACCATGACCAGCGTTTTCTACCAACACTGATAACGCGATCCTTGGATTTTTCGCCGGTGCGTAGGCAATAAACAGCGCATGATCGCGATGACGCTCCTTTACGCTACTTTCATCGTACTTCTCACCTTGTTTCATGGCGATTACCTGTGCTGTTCCAGTCTTACCAGCAAAGGTGTAAGCCGCACCTGCACCTGCCCTTGCTGCGGTACCTCCGGGCCGGGTGACATCTATAAGCGCATTTCTCACTAGTTTAAGATTGTCCGGGTTCAGTTTGAGTGTGTACAGCAGTTGTGGGGTGCTTTCATACGTTTCACCGGTCTTGCTGTTTTGAATTTGCTTCACAAGGCGTGGACGGTAGGCAATTCCTTTGCTGGCAATTATCGCGGTAGCAAAGGCAAGTTGTAGGGGCGTAGTTAGATTGTAGCCTTGGCCAATGCCGACAGAAATAGTATCACCTAGCCACCACTTCTCTTTATGACGCTTCATTTTCCATTCTCGCGATGGCAATAGACCTGCAGATTCGCCCTCAATATCGATACCAGTTTTTTTACCTAAACCGAACTTTCCGATGAAATTGAAAATATTGTCTATACCAAGGTCATTGGCAAGCCCGTAGTAAAACGTATCACATGAAACAACTAGCGATTTGTAAATATTCACTTTGCCATGACCACCTGCCTTCCAATCTCGGTAATGGCGTCTCTTGCCAGGCAGTTTAAAATATCCAGGGTCACTGATGGTGTACTGAGGTGTGCGTACGTTAAGTTCGAGACCTGCCAATGCCATGAATGGCTTAAATGTAGATCCTGGCGGGTAAAGACCACGTAGCGCACGATTGTTGAGCGGTCTATCGATGGAGTTGTTGAGTAAGTCCCAATTCTCAAAATCGATGCCGTTTACAAAAAGATTTGGGTCATAGCTCGGCTTACTGACAAATACGAGAACCTCACCGTTTCTAGGATCGATTGCTACCAGCGCACCGCGCCGGTTGCCGAATGCTTTTTCCGCAATCTCTTGTAATCTGATATCGAGCGTCAGTGTCAGGTCGTTACCGGAGATCGGCGGTGTGCGTGATAAGACCCTTATTTTTCGACCAGCTGAGTCGGTTTCTATCTCTTCAAAGCCAGCGATACCGTGTAGCTCCTTCTCGTAACTCTGTTCTATGCCAATTTTGCCTATATGGCTGGTACCTCGGTAATTAGCTGAAACTTTGTCGGCCTCCAATTGTTCAAGATCCTTATCGTTAATGCGGTTTATATAACCCACCACGTGCGAAGTGCTCATTCCCTTTGGGTATTGGCGGAACAAACGAGCCTTCATCTTTACTCCAGGAAAGCGATATCGGTTGGCAGCAAAGCGTGCTACTTCCTCTTCAGATAAACGAGTGCGGATGGGCAAACTTTCAAATCGCTTGCTTTCCTCCATCAGTTTCTTGAAGCGTCTGCGATCTATTTCCGCAATAGGAATCACGGTAGCCAGTTTGTTAATGGTGGACTCAATGTCGGCGAGCTTACTCGGTACGATTTCTAGTGTGTAGGCTGAGTAATTCTGTGCCAATACTTCACCATAACGATCAAGAATCAGACCTCGGTTGGGTACGACAGGTGAAATAGATATGCGGTTAGCTTCCGCTAGTGTGTGATAGCGCTCACCCTCCGATACCTGTAAATAATAGAAACGTGCAAACAGTAAAAAGAATAGAAACAGTACAAAGCCTGCGCAGATAGCAAGACGTATCTGAAAATGATGCAACTCACGTGGGCGGTTGCGAAGCTCTATCGTGCGGTTCATAGCGCATTTGGATCATATTTCGGACTATGGGGTATTTTTAGTAAAGAGGAGATCAAGGGCCATAACAACGCACCAGTAATACTAGCTAGAAAGAAATACCAACCAGGAAAATGGGCTCTGTTTAGTAGCTCTATCAAGAGCGTGATAAATTGGGCAGAGAGTAACATTAATCCAATCTGTGGGGCTTGTTCCAGTAACCCAAATATACGCAAACGACGGCGCATCAACAATGCAAGAAAAATCATTACACTATATGCAAGGGCATGTTGTCCAAGCATGCTGCTATTACCTACATCCATCAGCAGGCCCATACCAAAAGCCGCACTCATACCGACCCGTTGAGGTTGATTAATACTCCAGTAAAGTAATACCAATGCAACGAAATCCGGGCGTAGTGTTAGCACTATACCTTGGAGTGGCAACAGATTTAGTAATAGTGCCACCATAAAGCTAAGAATGATGAACCAGCCTTTAGCAGGTAGCAAAATTTCTTGTTCAGAGTAATTAATGGACGCCAATTTCTTCTCGTCTCTTATCTTTAGGTTGAATATCGGTTAATTTCGTTGTATTTTTCGGACTCGGCAACTGTTGGGACAGTATCAATACCTGCTTGTTTCGATCTACTCCAGCGACCGGGGTGCAGGTGATGTAGGCAAAAGCATGAGCTGCATTATTACGTTTTATTTTCGATACCAACGCGACCGGTAGGCCAGAGGGATAGACCCCATCTATTCCAGAAGTAACCAGTAAATCACCATTTTGAATATCAATGTTGTTTGCCATATAACGTAATTCTAGTGTTCTGTTCTTACCTGTACCGGACGCTACCGAGCGTATGCCATTACGCACTACCTGCACCGGTACCGAATGATCCTTATCAGTGATAAGTGTGACTTCAGAAAGCCACGGATAGATGCGTGTAATCTGCCCTACCACACCCAAATCGTCCACTACAACTTGGCCAGACTGAATACCGCTTTGGATGCCTTTGTCGAGCATGATTTTGCGGTTAAAAGGATCACGTGGAACGGAAACAATTTCCGCCAGAATAAACTTGCTTTTATTTCGCGGTTTAGATTCTAGCAGTTTGCGCAGATGTTCGTTCTCAGCCCTCAATGCTAACAACTGTTGGAGCTGCCCTGAAGCTAAAAGGTGTTGTTGTTTAAGACGCGCATTTTCGTCGGCTAAGTTCTGAGAAACAAAAAATACGCTCAGCAGGTCGTAGATTGTTGCTGGTACGTAGGATAGTTTCTGTACCGGATATATTACTACAGAGATGGTCTGGCGAATTTCGTGTAGATATTTGAAGTGATTATCAACCGCCATTAGTATTAGTGACAGTAATCCAAAGAACACTAACCGCATTAGTGGACTAGGGCCATGCTTAAAAAACGATAGGGTTGTTTCCATTACATACGGCGCTTCAGAGTTTTCTGGTTCGTGTCCAATCCAAGGGCACTAACCTCAATGCCGAATACCGTTTAATCACTGGCAAATATGCTAACCAATTCATCCATATTTTCCAGTGCAACACCTGCGCCGCGTGCCACACAAGTAAGGGGATCTTCAGCTACGATCACCGATAGGCCGGTTTCTTCCATTAGCAGACGGTCAATGTCGCGCAGCAATGCGCCTCCGCCGGTTAGAACCATTCCTTTATCAGCAATGTCTGCGCCGAGCTCTGGCAGTGTGAGCTCTAGTGCTGATTTGACGGCACTGACGATACTATTTAGAGGGTCTGCCAGAGATTCCAGGATTTCATTGCTGGAAATGGCAAAGCTGCGTGGAACCCCTTCTGCTAAGTTGCGTCCTTTAACTTCCATTTCACGTACTTCCGAGCCTGGATAGGCGGAGCCGATTTCGTTCTTGATTGCTTCGGCGGTGACTTCGCCGATCAGCATGCCATAGTTGCGACGAATGTAATTAATAATGGCCTCATCAAATTTGTCACCACCTACGCGTACTGAGGTCGAATAAACGATACCACCTAGCGAAATCACTCCAACGTCTGTAGTACCACCACCGATATCAACCACCATCGAGCCAGTGGGCTCTTCAATTGGTAAATGGGCACCGATGGCTGCGGCCATCGGTTCTTCGATCAACTCTACTTTGCTTGCACCAGCACCATAGGCGGCTTCCCGGATAGCACGCCGTTCCACCTGAGTAGAACCGTAGGGAACACAGATCACAATGCGTGGGTTGAAAGAAAATAGGCGCGGTAGATTCACTTTCTTGATAAAGTGTTTCAGCATCTGTTCAGTAACGGTGAAGTCGGCAATTACGCCATCCTTCATTGGACGAATAGCGGTTATGTTGCCAGGGGTACGACCTAGCATTTGCTTGGCGGCTAACCCGACTTGCTGAATTACCTTCTTACCATTGGGTCCACCATCCTGGCGTATTGCCACCACCGACGGTTCGTTCAGTACAACACCTTGACCGCGAACGTAAATCAGGGTGTTGGCAGTACCCAAATCAATCGCAAGGTCGTTCGAAAAATAATTCTTGAAATCGGTAATAAATTTCATCATGGAGGCAAAATCCGTTGGTAGTAATAATGATAAAAGTGCACGAAAAGAATACGTTAGAAAAATGGGCTATGATACTCTATTACGACATTTTTAAACGTAACTTTATGATACTCTATTACGTTTTTGAACGTAAGGGGGGGTTGATAGCCAATGTCACTGGTTCTTGAAGATGTAAAACGTGTCGCAAATCTTGCTTGCATTGAGATCAGTGATGAAGAGGCACGTTCTATGTTAGACCAGCTAACTGGTATTTTCTGCTTGATCGAACAAATGCAGGCGGTAAACACGTCTACAATTGCCCCTATGTCTCATGCTCAGGATGTTGTGCAGCGTTTGCGCATGGATGTGGTAACCGAGGCAGATCAACACGAATTGTTTCAGTCTCTAGCACCCCAAGTAGAGGCAGGGTTTTATCTAGTTCCAAAGGTTATTGAGTGAAACGCGAAGAATAAGTACGGTATAGAAATTTTCCTTACTTCTTTCCACAATCCTCCTGCCACGCATATAGTCATGTTGAACTCGAGCCTCAAGCAGCTTTCCACTTTACTTGAAGCAAAAAAAGTTTCTAGTGTAGAACTCACTCGAGAATTTCTCAGACGCATACAAGTTTTAAACCAAGAATATAATGCCTTCATTACGGTTAATGAGGAAATGAGTCTTAACCAAGCGCGCACTGCTGACACAATGATTGCATCCGGAGTGGCGTGCCCATTGACTGGTATTCCTATTGCCCATAAAGATATTTTTTGTACCAAGGGCTGGCTCACTACCTGTGGGTCGAAAATGTTGTCAAGCTTCATCTCACCTTATGACGCCCATGTAATTGAGCGTTTCAATAAGGCTGGTACAGTAAATATTGGTAAAACCAATATGGATGAATTCGCCATGGGTTCTAGCAATGAAACTTCTTTTTACGGACCAGTAAAGAATCCATGGGATATTACGACCGTACCAGGGGGCAGCTCTGGAGGCTCTGCCTGTGCAGTAGCAGCGCGCATGGCACCAGCTGCTACTGGTACCGATACAGGCGGTTCTATACGCCAGCCGGCGGCGCTGTGCGGTGTATCTGGCATAAAACCAACTTACGGACTAGTATCGAGGTATGGCATGATCGCGTTTGCTTCGAGTCTTGATCAGGGAGGACCGATAGCAAAATCGGCGGCAGACTTAGCGTTAATGTTGAATGTCATGGTAGGCTTCGATGCACGTGACTCAACCAGCCTACTACGTGATCAAGAGGACTACACACGCGATTTAGAGAAACCGTTAGAGGGCTTGCGTATTGGTCTTCCAAAGGAATATTTCGCTGAAGGGATGAGCGATGATGTGTCGCGTATGGTAGATGCGGCCATCGCAGAATATAACAAGCTGGGTGCAAAAATCGTGGAAGTATCGTTGCCTAACACGAAACTTTCGATTCCTGTTTATTACGTGCTGGCACCAGCGGAAGCATCGAGCAATCTCTCCCGCTTCGATGGTGTGCGTTATGGCCACCGTGCCCTGGAATATGCTGATCTCAATGACATGTACCGGAAAAGCCGCACCCAGGGCTTTGGTGCGGAAGTGAAGCGGCGCATTCTGATCGGTACATATGTGTTGTCGCACGGTTATTACGACGCCTACTACATTAAAGCACAAAAATTGAGACGTTTGATTGCACAGGATTTTGCTGAAGCATTTAAGCAATGCGAAATAATCATGGGACCCACTTCGCCTACCGTTGCATTCGCTTTAGGAGAGAAAAGTAGCGACCCTTTACAGATGTATTTGTCAGATACTTATACTGCTGCAGCTAGTTTAGCTGGATTGCCAGGCATGTCGATTCCTGCAGGCTTTGGTAATAGAAACAGACCAGTGGGATTACACATCATTGGAAATTATTTTTCTGAAGCGCAAATGCTGAATGTTGCCCATCAATACCAACAGGTAATGGACTGGCATACTCGAATGCCAGATATAACAAAGGCTTGAACTGTAGAGATAACGAAATGACATGGGAAATCGTTATTGGTCTTGAGGTACATACCCAACTCTTGACTCAATCAAAAATATTTTCTGGCGCTTCAACTGCTTTTGGAGGGGTACCTAATGCTCAGGCTTGTGCAGTTGACATAGCGTTGCCAGGAGTATTGCCGGTATTGAACCTTGGTGCGGTAGAACGGGCAGTCAAATTTGGTTTGGCTGTAGGTGCAACAATTAATTCACCCTCAATTTTTGCACGCAAAAATTATTTCTATCCGGATTTACCAAAGGGTTACCAGATTAGTCAATATGAATTGCCGGTTGTTGAAGGTGGCTGTATCAAGATTCAGACTGTGTGCAATAATAACGAGAGTGAGAAGATCGTACGTCTTACCCGAGCGCACCTAGAAGAAGATGCAGGCAAATCATTACATGAGGATTTTCACGGTATGACGGGCATTGATCTGAACCGTGCCGGTACGCCTTTGTTGGAGATTGTTTCTGAACCAGATATGCGTAGTAGCATGGAAGCAGTGGCTTTTGCCAAAACACTGCACTCTTTGGTGCGCTGGATTGGTATTAGTGATGGCAACATGGAGGAAGGATCGTTTCGTTGTGATGCCAACGTGTCGGTGCGTAGGTTGGGAGATGACAAACTTGGCACACGTCGCGAAATAAAAAACCTAAATTCATTTCGCTTTTTACAGCAAGCTATTGATTATGAATCAGAATTACAGATATCCATACTAGAAAATGGAGGAAAGATTAAGCAAGCAACAGTGCTATTCGATTCAGACAAACGCGAAACTCATGTCATGCGTAGTAAGGAAGATGCGCATGATTACCGCTATTTTCCCGACCCAGATTTGTTACCACTAGAAATATCTCAAGATTTGATCAAAGAAACCAAGGAGTCTATGCCGGAGCTTCCGATGTGGCGTTATTATCGTTTTATAGCTCTGGATGAAAAGGATTATAGTAATCTTATTGAGGAACAGACCGAAATTTTTGCTAAAGCTAAACAATCTTTCTGGCTAACGCAATTAGGTGAAAAGGAAACTTATGCGCTTTCCAAATATGATGCAACGATGCTAACTGCTGATAAAGGCACGGCCGATTATTTCGAAAAAGTGGTAGAAATTGTTGGTTGTAAAAATGCCAAACTGTGTGCTAATTGGGTAATTGGCGAGGTCGCCGCACGCTTAAATAAAAACGATGAAGATATTACTATTTCTCCAGTATCTGCCAAGCAATTGGCGGAATTAATATTGCGCATCTGCGATGAAACCATTTCTGGGAAAACCGCTAAAGACATATTTGGTGCCATGTGGCATGGAGAGCAGGGTGCCTCTGCTGATACGATTATTGAAGTAAAAGGGTTGAGGCAGATTTCAAACAGTGATGAGATCAGGAGACTTGTTGACGCGGTTCTTATCAACAACCCTCAGCAGGTTTCTGATTATTGCAAGGGAAAAGAAAAGGCTTTTAATTCCCTCGTTGGCCAGGTTATGAAGATTACCAAGGGGAAGGCAAATCCTGCGCAGGTAAATGAGACTTTAAAGGAAAAACTTGACAGGAAGAAACATGGGTAAGAAGCATATACCATAAATTAAAATCTGCGAACAGCCATTACCTTTGCAGTTAGGGCTGTTCGCAGTAACGACCGCGCAAACTTAGGGGCGAGAG
>JAZGCR010000096.1:0-6833 GCA_036477105.1 Nitrosomonadaceae bacterium
TGTGATGGCAAGTAAGTAATTGTTTTTGGATCGTTTCATCACTGGCTTCTAAGTTTATAGCTTCGATCTGTCCGCGTGGCACCATAACATCGTCAACGGTAATAGATTCAAGGTCAAACAGATTTACTAACATGCTCTGGTGTTTTTTTCGGATGAAATACCCCTCCTCCAATACCAGGGTTTTGAGTTCTTCTGGGCTCAGTTTGTGTACAGCATTATCTTTTTTAGGTTTAATGTGCAGGATAAAAAGTAGCGCCTGCACAAATAGATTGACGAACCACACTATCGGGTAGAAAAGTTTCAATAGCGGTGTTAACACGTAGCTTGAAGCTAGTGCGATGCGTTCTGGATAGGTGGCAGCGATTACCTTTGGTGTAAGCTCGCTGAATACCAGAATGGCGAACGTTACACATATCGTGCCGATGAATAGGGCAAGATCATTGTGATCAAATAAAGTGGAAACAATTACCGCTACTAATGTTGCGGCGGCAGCATTTAGCAAATTATTGCCAAGCAGAATAACTCCTAGCAGCCGATCAATATTTGCTAACAACTGGGTAGTCAGGCGGGCGCCACGATGTCCCTGTTTGGCAAGAAACTTCAACCGATATCGGTTAATCGCCATCATGCTAGTTTCAGAGAGGGAGAAAAATGCAGACAGGACCAGCAAAATAACTAACCCAATCAGTAGCACATATAACGGCATATCTTCCAAGAAGTGCCTTTATTCTAATGAGGAGAATTCAGTATCGAAGTGGGAGGGGGTTTTGTCAAGGATTCAAAAGGAGGGGATGTTCAAACATTTTGTTCAAGTTGACTCTATTTTTTACGCAGTCTTTGGTGTTAACGTTGCAATATCACCTCCAATACAAACTTACTACCAAGATAGGCCAGTAGCAAGATAACAAATCCAATCAGCGTCCAGCGAATAGCAATGCGTCCACGCCAGCCGTACAATTGCCTACCTGTGAGCAGAGCAGCGAATACACCCCAAGAAATGAAACCGAATAAGGTTTTATGGGTAAATTTGAGTGGTTGACCGAATACTTCTTCGGAAAATACCACGCCACTGATGAGAGTTAATGTGAGTAGTACGAATCCTACCCAGATGATGCGGAACAACAGTTTCTCCATAGCCAGAAGAGGGGGCAGATTTGCCAGAACCGAAGGCATGGAGGGGTTGTGCAGGCGTCGCTCCACGACCGCCATCAGCAAGGCGTGTAGTGCAGCAATGGTGAGTAGACTGTAAGCCATCATCGCGACTAGAATGTGTGCCTTGAATGCGAGGAACTCAGTATTGGCCAAGGGGCGCAGTGAAGGAAACACGAGCGGTAACAGCACTGCCACTGCCGCTACTGGTGCAATAAGGGTTTGCAAAACTTCTAAGCGGTAGAAGAAACTGGATAGCCAATAAACCAGGGCGGTTAGCCACACTATGGAGGAAACTGCATTACCAACGCCAAAGCTCAGTCCAGCACCTGCGAATATGGACAGATAAAGTGTATAGCCGTGTAATATAAGTGGTATGAGAATTACGAAACTTTCCCAACCAGTAGCTACAATAGCGCCATCCATGGATTGTGTCGACCCCTTCCATTTGGTGCGCCAGAAATACCAACCGATCAGTCCATAAAGCAGGAATGCGGCGAGATAAGCTAAAATACCAGACATTAAATATAGCAGACTAAAACGGGAATGATCGGTTAGTCTACACCAATTTTTCTTGAGAGGCATTTAGCATGTTCGACAATCTTACCAATCGACTTTCTAGCGTCATGAAATCCTTACGAGGTGAGGCGAGGCTGACTGAGACTAATATTCAGGAAGTGTTGCGTGAAGTGCGGATGGCACTACTGGAGGCTGATGTCGCTTTGCCAGTGGTTAAAGATTTCATCACACGTGTCAAAGAAAAAGCTGTTGGTCAAGAAGTGATAGGCAGTCTCTCGCCTGGACAAGCTTTGGTGAGTGTAGTGTATCAGGAGCTTATTACCATTATGGGAGGAGAGAATACCGAGATTAATCTTGCTACCGTACCCCCTGCAGTAATCCTTATGGCAGGGTTGCAGGGTGCTGGCAAAACCACTAGTAGCGGCAAACTAGCAAAATGGCTGATAGAGCAGAGAAAGAAAAAAGTATTGCTCGTTTCTTGTGACATATATCGTCCAGCAGCGACTCATCAGCTGGAGTTGCTAGCTAAACAGGTTAAGGCGGATTTCTTCCCAATACAAGTGGGGCAGCCGCCGCGTGAAATTGCTATTGATTCTTTGGAATTTGCCCGTAAGCATCACCATGATGTGATGATCATGGACACCGCTGGACGCTTGGCTATAGACGAGGCCATGATGCGCGAGATCAGTGAATTGGAGGTTCTGCTCAAACCCATCGAAACCTTATTCGTAGTGGATGCAATGCAGGGGCAAGATGCGGTAAACATTGCCAAGACATTTGCCGAGGCATTGCCCTTGACTGGAGTTATCCTCACTAAGCTAGACGGCGATTCTCGTGGGGGAGCGGCACTATCAGTACGACACATCACCGGCAAGCCGATCAAATTTGCTGGTGTGGCCGAGAGATTAACAGGGCTGGAAGAGTTTCATCCAGGCCGTATGGCTTCACGTATTCTTGGCATGGGTGACGTACTGGGACTGATTGAGGAAGCTCAGCGTGGCGTGGATCAGGACGAGGCAGAGAAGTTAGCGAAAAAAATAAAGTCAGGCAAAAAATTTGATCTGGATGATTTCAAAATACAGTTCCAGCAAATGAGAAATATGGGTGGCATGAGTGCTTTGTTGGACAAACTACCTGCGCAAGTAGGTCAGGCCGCACAAAATATAAAAATGGACGACAAGGTCATCGGCCGCACTGAAGGTATCATCAATGCTATGACACTACAGGAGCGTGCTAAGCCAGAAATTCTCAAAGCATCACGCAAGCGCCGCATTGCTTCTGGGGCAGGTGTCTCAGTGCAGGAGGTAAATCGCTTATTGACTCAATTTGAGCAGACTCAGAAAATGATGAAAAGGATGAATAAGGGTGGGATGGCGAAAATGATGCGAGGACTAAAAGGAATGCTCCCAGGAATGTGATGAAACCAATATAGAATAGCTGGAACTAAACATCAGTTATTTTGCAGTAGGAGCTCTCTCTAGCCCCGTGACTTGCTGCCCTGTTTTAATTTTTCTTGTCTTGAACCAACCGAGATTCATTTCAAGCGCATACTTTGCTGCACTAGTTGCACTATGTTTCGTTTTGGTACGAGGTGACATATCAACAATATTGAGTATCGTGCCACTTTCATCAAGAAAGGCGATACTCAGTGGAATAGTGGTGTTAACCATCCACATGCTATGACGACCAGTTTCAGGAAACACAAACAGCAAACCGCTGTTCGCACCCATTGAATTGCGATACATTAACCCCCGAGTGCGATACTTCTGGGTGTAAGCAACTTCAGCAGAAAGAGTATGGCCGGAAATCTTAAGGTTAACTGTTGGCATTTCTGCGCTGACTGATGCCGATAAAAGAAAAAGCAGAATAACCGGAAGAAAGCGCATGGTACGTTAGTGCTTGCCGGTACTACCAAATCCTTTCTCGCCCCGGTTACTTTTCTCAAAATCGTCCACTATGCTGAAATTTACCCGCACAACTGGTATTACTACTAATTGTGCAATGCGCTCTAGAGGATTTAGTAGGAAAGGTATTTGGCCACGGTTCCAGCAGGAGACGAGTATTTGTCCTTGATAGTCTGAATCGATCAGTCCTACCAGGTTGCCCAGCACAATTCCATGTTTGTGACCTAGTCCGGAACGTGGCAAAACCACCGCTGTGAGGCCTGGGTCAGCGAGGTGGATAGCGATCCCAGTCGGGACAAGGTTGACCTCCCCTGGTTGTATAGTTATTGGATTTTCAGTGCAAGCACGTAGGTCTAGTCCAGCTGAGCCAGAAGTGGCATAAGCTGGGTGCTGATCTTTCAAGCGCGAATCAAGAATTTTTATATCAATACTTACCATAATATTAGTATGTTCATTTTTTATATAGTAGTGAAATATGCTTAATTAAACGTCGCGCCTGCACTATTTTTGGTGCCTTAGGTAGGGGGTGTTTACCTTTGTTATCAAGCAGGATCAGTGTGCTTTCGTCAGAACTGATAGCGTCCTGGGCCAGATTAGCAGCAAGTAGCGGTATTTTTTTCTTGCGCCGCTTAGCTTCGGCATTTTTCTCTAGATCTTCTGTTTCCGCTGCAAAACCCACGCAAAAAGGAGGTTTAGGTAGCCCCGCTGCATACTCAAGAATATCAGGATTAGGAACGAGTTTTAGCGAGAGGTTCCCACCAATTTTCTTGATTTTCTGTTTATTAATCTTGGTGGGAAGATAGTCTGCTACCGCTGCAACGCTTATAAAAATATCTGTCCGGGAAATCTCTTTTCTCACAGCTGCCAGCATATTCTGAGCACTTATTACGTTGACCAGAGTGGCCTCAAAAGGGGCTTCCAGACATACTGGGCCAGAGATAAGAGTAACCTCCGCACCTGCCTCCAGTGCGGCACGGGCCACTGCATAACCCATTTTACCGGAACTTAAATTGGTGATGCCACGAACTGCGTCGATGGCCTCGTAGGTTGGTCCGGCAGTGATGAGGACACGCTTGTTTTGCAATAGCTTTGGCTGGAAAAAAGCTTGCACTGCTTTAACCAGTTCCTGAGCATCCAGCATACGCCCCATACCAGTTTCTCCGCATGCCTGAGCACCATCGACGGGGCCAAATATTGTCACACCATCACGTTGCAGGATGGCCAAGTTGCGTTGAGTGGCAGGGCTTCCCCACATTTGCCGATTCATGGCAGGGGCAATAATCAAAGGGCAATCGCGTGCGAGACATAGTGCCGAGAGCAGATCATTCGCAAAACCATTAGCAAGTTTAGCTATAAAGTCTGCGCTGGCGGGGGCAATCAGGATAGCATCTACGTCACGTGAGATATTTATGTGCCCCATATTATTGGCAATGCGGTTGTCCCATAGATCAGTAAACACCTCTTTGCCGGTCAATGCTTGCAATGTGGCCGGACCAACAAAACGGCAAGCCGATTCGGTCATTACCGGTTGTACATCCACGTTTTCCTGCACCAACAGGCGTGCAATCTCTGCCGCTTTGTACGCCGCCACACCGCCAGTCAGCCCTAAAAGCAGACGCCTAGTGTAGAGTAAGGGGATTTTAGTCATAGATACTTTATTTAAGTCGTTTGGCGCGGGAACTGGAGTTTAACCTAAAAACGGTCTTATATTACAGAAAGAAAACAGCCTCTTTGGTTCAATCCTATTTTCAGAATTACGGTTTAAGTTTTACCATTTACTGTTCATGTTAAACATTGAATTATTGGCATGTATCCCTTTGCGACAAGTGATGACTACTGGATAATAATACCAACCTTGGCGAGGAATCAGTATATAATGCGCCTTTTTAAGAATTCTGGAGTGCGTTGTCATGTCACGAGTATGTGAAGTCACTGGCAAGAAACCCATGTCTGGCCACCATGTTTCCCATGCCAACAACAAAACTAAACGGCGCTTTCTTCCCAATTTGCAACATCGCAAGTTCTGGGTTGAGAGTGAGAAACGTTGGATTAGTTTGCGTTTATCCAACGCGGCGCTACGAACCATAGACAAGAATGGCATCGACGCAGTTCTAGCAAGAATGCGTGCCCGCGGTAATAGCGTATAAGAAACCGCTAAAAAACTTTAGGGTTTAAAAATTTAGGGATTACATCATGCGTGAAAAAATAAAACTTGAGTCTTCAGCCGGAACCGGACATTTCTATACCACTACCAAGAATAAACGAATCTCTTCGGAAAAAATAGAACTTCTGAAATTCGATCCGGTAGCACGTAAGCATGTTAAATATAAGGAAACCAAGCTCAAGTAGCACTTTTTCTGAAAAACAAATTACAAGGTGCCAATAAAATCCCGCTTATAGCGGGTTTTTTAACATCAACAGCATCTACTTATTTAACTTATCAAGCAGTCATTATGCGTAGCAGCGCAGCCTACGGGAGAAATTCTCTAGTACTTCGATGCCACTCTCTTCTGCACGGTGACACCAGTCCTCCAACTGCTTGACCAACTCATCCTTGGATGAGGTAGAGCGCTGCCATACCGACACGAGCTCTTCGCGCATGGTATAAACCTTGTCAAGTGCTCTAGTCTTGCTCAGCACCAAATTCAACTTGGTGCGTTCGTGTTCCTGCAATGTTTTAGAGTCAGCTAGAATCCAGCGTTTAAGGGTAGAGCGGTCCACGCCATGATGCGTAGCTATTTCTCTCAGGTGATCCATTTCCTTGGCAAACGTGTGCTTAAGGGAATGAGCGTATTTTGCTAGTACTTCGTAGCGATGAGAAATTACTGCGTGCAGCGTGTCAAGATCACACCTAGTTTTGGCCATATCAAAGCGTAATTTAGGTGCTGTTTTCTTTACTTGAGCGAGCCCCATCGACTTCAGAATACATATGTACATCCAGCCGATGTCGAACTCATACCACTTGTTGGATAAGCGCGCAGAAGTTGAATAAGCATGGTGATTGTTATGCAACTCCTCTCCACCAATAAGCATGCCCCAGGGGATAACATTGCGGCTCGCATCCTCTGTCTGGAAGTTGCGATACCCCCAGTAGTGACCGACACCGTTAATGATTCCAGCAGCCATGAATGGTGACCAAGCCATTTGCACTGCCCATATAGTGAGTCCAATCGGGCCGAACAGCACGACATCAATGATCAACAGCAATGAGACGCCTTTAACGCTGTGTTTACTGTAAATTTCTCGTTCTATCCAATCGTC
>JAZGCR010000097.1:0-10833 GCA_036477105.1 Nitrosomonadaceae bacterium
GAATTATTCAGGCTGTTCGTGGGATGAACGATGTTCTGCCTGACCAGGAGCATATTTGGGAATTTTTTGAGCAGACCATACGTGAGTGGATGGCAGCCTATGGTTATCGAAACATTCGCATGCCGATTGTCGAGCATACCGACTTGTTCGTTCGCTCCATCGGTGCAGTAACTGATATTGTTGAGAAAGAGATGTATACCTTTCTCGATCACCTCAATGGAGATAGCTTAACGCTGCGGCCTGAAGGCACCGCTTCCTGTGTGCGTGCAGTATTAGAACATAACTTGCTGTATACAGGACCGCAAAGACTATACTATTCGGGTCCGATGTTCCGACATGAGCGTCCACAGAAGGGGCGATATCGTCAATTTCATCAGGTAGGTGTTGAGGCGTTAGGGTATGCCGGGCCAGATGTTGATGTCGAGCTAATTATCATGTGCGCAGGATTATGGAAAAAGTTGGGTATTTCTAATGTTCGCCTAGAAATTAGTACCCTTGGCAGTGTCGAATCGCGTACTTTACACAGGTCTAGATTGATCGGATATCTAGAGAAACACTTGGGTAAGCTCGACGAAGATGCCCGCAGGCGACTCTACAGTAACCCGTTACGGGTACTCGACAGCAAAAATCCTGAAATGCAGCAAATCATTGGCGATGCCCCTGGATTGCTGGAGAACTTGGACGAAGACTCACTTAGACATTTTGAGAAATTGCAGCATATGCTGCTTGATCAGGGAATTAGTTTTGAAATTAATCCGCGGTTGGTAAGGGGTTTGGATTATTATAACCGCACCGTATTTGAGTGGGTCACCGACAAGCTCGGTGCGCAAGGCACGGTATGCGCTGGTGGTCGTTATGATGGATTGGTAGAGCAAATTGGTGGTAAGCCAACACCAGCCTGCGGTTTTGCAATGGGTGTAGAACGTCTATTAGCACTGATAGTAGAATGTGGTAAGGAAATACCAAATCCTGTTCCGGATGTCTACGTGATACATCAGGGTGAGGCTACAGACGGGCTCACCTGGAAAACCGTAGGTCACTTACGTGATCAGGGAATCAACGCCATCCTACATTGTGGTGGTGGCGGTTTTAAGGTGCAGATGAGAAAAGCCGATGCTAGCGGCGCACGTTACGCTGTCATTATTGGGGATGATGAGGCACAAGCTGGAGTAATAAGCATTAAGCCTCTGCGTGAAGAGGCAAAACAAGTGAAAATGGGATTGGCAGAAGCGGTGGGGTTATTCAAAGGTATTTGAGACAGAAAGGTTTTTCAATTTAGTTTGGAAACAAGATGGCAACATATGATCTGGAAGAACAGGAAAAAATAGATGGGCTGAAATCCTGGTGGGAAGCCAATGGCACACTGGCAATCATCATTGTGGCGACTTTCATTGCTGGTATATCCGGTACTCAGTTGTGGAAGTACTACCAGAAACAACAGATTGATCGAGCAGCAGAGTTATTTGTTTCTTTGCAAGAAGTTGAGGCAGGCGGGGATCCCAAGAAAATTGGAGATGCTGCTCATTTGCTAATGGAGAGTTTTCCCAGCAGCGGCTTCGCATCGCGTGCCGCGTTAATTTCTGCGCGGGCGAGTTTAGATGTGAATGATGTGCAAAATGCCAAGAGCCAGTTGCAGTGGCTGCTGGTCAATACTGAAGAAGATGAATTAAAGGATCTTGCACGACTGAGGTTAGCGGGCTTGTTGTTGGACGAGAAAAAACACGACGAAGCTCTGAAGTTACTAGAGAGCAAACACAGTGAATCTTTTGCTGGCCTCTATAGAGATCTAAAAGGTGACGTTCTTGTTGCTAAGGGAAGTATTCCCGAGGCACGCGCTGCCTATAAAATAGCGATGGACAAGATTGATGGAAAAGGTACACACTATAAAATTGTTCAAATGAAACTTGATGCTTTGATAGAAACGAAGTAATGCCTATAAACAAACATCTATTGAATGCTGTATGTGTTATCCCGCGGCACGTTTTCTTGGTGCCCTTGCTGCTCATGTCTGTCGGATGCGTGAGCGTTAGTGATTTGTTTAGCAACGATATTAAGGCTGACTCAGAGCTGGCTACCCAACCCAGCAGTGAGAACTTCACGACTGACTTGGAGCAAGATGCCCAATCTAGCAGCAAAGATATGGATACCAAGAAGGATGAAGCTTCAGAATCAAATACGATTGCTAGTGTGTCCCCATTGTGGGATAGCTACGTTGGTGACGATACTAGAGATGAACCATTTTCAGCACAGGATACAATGGATGATTTAATCAGACTTTCCTACCCAATGGGAAAGAAAGATACAACGGCGCTGGCACCCGTATTTTATAATGATGCGATATACGCGGCTTCTTCGGGTGGGGAGCTTACACGTTTTGATCCTGTTACAGGCAACGTAGTGTGGGGCATTGATACTCAGCATCGGTTGTCTGGCGGTGTGGGTGGGAATGAGGAAATGCTTCTGGTAGGAACTTTCAAAGGTAAAGTTCTAGCATATGATGATAAGGGTAACCTCCTGTGGGAATCACAGGTAACCAGCGAAATACTAAGTCCACCACAAGTAGAGAATGGTGTGGTGGTAGTTCGCACTGGAGAGAGCAGAATTTTTGGCTTGGACGCAACCAGTGGCAAGCGTAAATGGGTGTATCAAGGTTCTACCCCTTCGCTGACTGTGCGAAGTTTCGCTGGAGTGTTGGTCAAGGGGGGCGGGGTATTTGCCGGGTTTGCTGGTGGAAAGCTCGTAGCGATACAATTGTCCAATGGCAAGGTAGGCTGGGAAGTTGCCGTATCGAAACCACGTGGTGTGACAGAACTGGAGCGTATCACGGATATCACCAGCCTGCCGGTAGCAGATGAACGACAGATATGTGCTGTAGCCTATAGGGGGCGCGTTACCTGCTTTGAAATTTCTAGTGGAACCCAGATTTGGACGCGAGAAATTTCCAGTAGCGCCGGCCTAGCCATGGATAATAGAAATGTTTATGTGAGTGAGGATAACGGCTCAGTAGTAGCTTACGATAAAGATCACGGGACCATCCTATGGAAGAAAGATATACCTAAAAAAGAAGTTAAAATGTTTGCCAATTTCACTTATGTTGATCCAAGCGGAGATCGTGGTGGGACAGTACCGATTGAGGGTTCCGAAAAGGATTCTAATTTCTGGGATTTCTTGAAAGGTACTGATATGACGTCCGACGATAATGAGGAAGACGATTGGGAGCAGAGTGATAGGCCCGATATACGAATGGAAGAAGGTGGTTGGTTTGGAAATTTCATGGTTAGTGCAGGTAGCGACGATGAGGAAGTCATTAGCAATAAGTTGTCTGCACCTTTTGTTTATGGTGCCCAGGTAGTGGTAGGAGATTCTCAGGGCTATGTAACGGTCCTTAAAAATCATGATGGTGCTATCGTCTCTCAATCTGAGACTGATGGAGGTGCCATCCTCACTCGTCCTGAACATGTGCCCAATGGTTTGGTGGTACAAACTATTAATGGTGGACTCTACGCGTTCAGCATGCAGTAGACACAATTCGGAAAAATTCATTCATTGTAGAAAACAACATTTTTTCTTCAGTAGGAGAAGAGAGGTTGGTGTTCTCTGTGGCAATAACTTGAAACCATGAAACCCATTCTCGTACTAATCGGACGGCCCAATGTTGGCAAGTCAACTCTTTTTAATCGGTTAACCTGCAGCCGTGATGCGATCGTTGCAAATATCCCAGGGTTGACGCGTGATCGTCATTACGGCCACGGCAAACTAGGCGACAAATCATATTTGGTAGTGGATACCGGCGGTTTCGAGCCTGTGGTGAAGGAAGGTATTCTTCATGAAATGGCGATACAGACATTGCAAGCGGTGGATGAAGCTGATGTGGTGATGTTCATCGTCGATGCAAGACAGGGACTAGTATCAAAAGACAGAATAATCTCCGAACAACTCCGGAAAATAGGACGAAGAATTATTCTGGTAGTAAACAAGACTGAAGGAATGGCAACATCTGTTATTACCGCTGAATTTCACGAACTGGGTCTGGGTGGACCTTGTGCCATTTCTGCCGCTCATGGGGATAATGTAAGTGAGTTAGTAGATTTGGCACTGGTAGATTTTCCCGAACAACAAGCAGATGGAGAAAAAGACAAGCACCCGAAGATTGCCATTGTGGGGCGACCCAACGTCGGCAAATCTACGTTGGTGAATACGTTGCTAGGGGAGGAGCGTGTGATTACGTTTGATCAACCCGGAACTACTCGCGATAGTATCAATATTGATTTTGAGCGTAACAATCGTCACTACACCTTGATCGATACTGCTGGCTTGCGTCGTCGCGGTAGGTTACGGGAGACTATTGAGAAGTTCTCAGTAGTCAAAACCTTGCAAGCCGTGGAAGGCGCCAATGTGGCGATACTCGTACTGGATGGGAGAAACGAAATTTCTGAACAGGACGCACATATAGCCGGATTTATACTAGAGACGGGGCGTGCGCTGGTGTTAGTTGTGAATAAGTGGGATGGATTAGACGGTTATCAGCGTGAAACTATCAAGCGCGAGATTTCCAGGAAACTTAGATTTCTCCTGAGTTTTGCCAGACTACACTATATCTCGGCACTGCGAGGTAGTGGTATGACGAGGTTATTTCCGTCAATTGATGCTGCATATGCCGCCGCGATGGCGAAACTGTCTACCCCAAAACTTACACGCACACTTTTAACAGCGGTAGAAAAACAGCCACCACCGCGTGCTGGCATGTTTCGTCCCAAGTTACGATACGCTCATCAAGGTGGCTCCAATCCACCATTGATAGTGATCCATGGTAGCGCTCTTAATCATGTGCCGAAAACATATCAGCGCTATCTAGAGAGCACTTTTCGTACAACATTCCAACTCGAGGGTACGCCATTGCGGGTTGAGTTCAAAATGAGTCGCAACCCCTATGCTGACAAGAAACCTGCGCCTCTCAGCGAAGCTGAAGAAAAACGTCTTCACCGCCGCCGTCGGTATGGCAGAAAGAAATACGGTTAATAGCAGATTAACTGGAAATTAGAAGCCTCTTTAGACTCTTTTCTATATGTTGTTCCACATTGTTGGCTGCAGTCACCATTTTCTCCTGATTGGAAAGGCAGAATGACTTTTTAATGCAGTACTCTTGGCACACTCAGAGTGAATTCAGGAATGGACGCGTTGAAATGGAGGCCATCTTCAGCTACCATTTGGTAACTGCCCTTCATTGATCCAACAGGGGAGGAGATGGCAGTGCCGCTAGTGTATTCGAAGCTGTCACCAGGCTTTAGTAGTGGCTGCTCACCTACTACTCCCAATCCTCGTACCTCCTGAATATTGTTTTCCCCATCCGCAATAATCCAGTGGCGACTGATGAGCTGAGCAGCGAGCATGCCAGTGTTAGCGATGGTGATGGTGTAGGCAAACACGTAGCGGTCTAAGGCTTCGTCCGACTGTTCAGGAAGATAGGCGGTGCGAACCATTACATTAATCTCATATTTTTTATCTTCAACCATATCGGTATTTCACACTATTTTTTGGGTTACGGCAAGTGTAGAGTTTGCAAAACTTGCTTCTGCATGAGAAAAGTGGGATGAATGTTAGCATATGATATAAAGTTAATAGCGCTAGAGAACCTTTTACGGTTAAAATGGCGTTCCTGATTTTGAGGAATTTATTCATGGCCAACTACCATATTGCCCCGAGCATTCTTTCTGCAAACTTTGCCAAACTAGGCGAGGAAATCGCCAACGTTATCGATTCAGGTGCAGACTTCATCCATTTCGATGTGATGGATAATCACTACGTTCCTAATCTAACGATCGGTCCTCTGGTGTGTGAGGCAATTCGTCCGCTCACCAGTGCAATTATCGACGTACACTTGATGGTGGAACCGGTAGATCGTATCGTCCCCGATTTTGCAAAGGCAGGAGCCAACATTATTTCCTTTCATCCGGAAGCATCTAGGCATATCGATCGCACCATCGGGCTCATAAAAGAACAGGGTTGCAAGGCAGGCCTAGTATTCAATCCCGCAACACCTTTACATTATCTCGACCATGTGCTGGACAAGCTTGACCTTGTCCTGATTATGTCAGTGAATCCTGGTTTTGGTGGACAGAAATTCATTCTTGAAGCACTGAATAAGTTAAAAGTAGTGCGCAAGCGTATTGATGCTGGTAGTAAGAAGATTTTGCTGGAAGTTGATGGTGGGGTGAAGGTGGATAATATTGCCGAGATTGCCCGCTCCGGAGCTGACACCTTTGTTGCTGGTTCCGCTATTTATAGTGCGGGTAGAGACAGTGACCCGCACCGCTATGATACGGTAGTGGCCGCATTAAGAGCAGAACTGGCTAAGGTTTAGCTGTAGTTGTTTGGTGAAAGCACCCAGAACTATTCTTTTTTCAGATCTGTGGGAGAGAGAATAACGATTCATGTTTGATTTGGAATAACGTAGTATGAATAAAAGCATCTCCCCTAGTTCTAACCCTTCTCCAGCTCAAATGGAATTTCCCTTGGTAGTCAAGGCCGTGATGATTGATTTGGACGGTACGCTACTCGACACAGCGGGCGATCTTGCTACCGCCGCTAACATGATGTTACGAGAATTGGATAGAGCAGAGCTGCCACTAAAGACTATTCAGTCTTACATTGGCAATGGCATACAGAAACTGGTGAAGGATTCACTTGCCAGCAGTCTTGACGGTGAGCCAGACGACGAGCTATTTTCTCGAGCGATGACGATTTTCGAGCAGGAATACGCGAAAAACCTGTGTGTCAACACACACCCCTATCCGGGGGTAGTAGATGGGCTAACCGCTATGAAGAAAGCGAGATTCCAATTGGCCTGCATCACTAACAAGTCCGAAGCCTTTACTTTGCCTCTGCTGCGTGCCACCACCCTGCTAGATTATTTCGATATTGTCCTCTCTGGCGATAGTCTGCCGAAAAAGAAACCAGATCCAATGCCTTTGCGGCATGCTTGTATGCATTTTGGGATTCTGCCCCATGAAATGTTGCTGATCGGTGATTCGCTCAACGATACTGAGGCGGCACGCGCAGCAGGTTGCCATGTTTTTTGCGTACCCTATGGCTACAACGGAGGACGGAATGTTCTCGAACTTGATTGTGATGCCATTATCCCATCCATATACGATGCAGTGAAACTGATCAAGAGATCGTCATGACCTGCAAGAACACTGGAACTAAAGAATACAACATCAATGCACAGTGCTCTAGCTGGAGCCTTATATCTTGGCTTAGCTGGCGTGCCTAGACCCTATATAGTCGTATGCTTTTCCTTTCTTTTTTTTGAAGTTTTATCATGACTGAAACCGAATTTATCAACATGACGGCGCAAGGCTACAATCGAATCCCGGTGGTGTTAGAAACCTTCGCTGATCTTGATACGCCGCTGTCGGTTTATCTCAAGTTAGCAAATCGACCTTATTCGTATCTGCTGGAATCGGTACAGGGTGGCGAGCGTTTTGGGCGTTATTCCTTCATTGGATTACCTGCTACGACCCACATTGAAGTACGTGGCAACTGCGTTAACATCATCAATGGCACAGAGTTGGAGAAAATTGAAGTGGAGGACCCTCTAGCTTTCGTTCAATCTTATCTGTTACGTTTCAGGGCCGCTTCATACCCTGGATTGCCGCGTTTCTGCGGTGGACTAGTAGGTTATTTTGCTTACGACTCGGTGCGGTATATCGAGCACAAGCTTGCTAGCCATGCCAGTCCAGATACGCTCAATGTGCCTGACATACTATTGTTGCTGTCTGAAGAACTGGTGGTGGTGGATAATCTTTCCGGAAAACTCTACTTCATCATTTATACCGATCCAAACACAACGGACGCGTATACGGCCGCAAAAAAACGCTTGAAAGAATTGCTTGCAAACTTACGTAAGCCGGTAGAGATTCCGAATGAAACGCCAGTGAAACTAGGCAAAGCCGTTTCTGAATTCAGCAAGTCAGATTTCATCCAGGCGGTGGAACGTGCCAAGCGCTATATTATTGACGGCGATATCATGCAAGTAGTGCTATCGCAGTGTACCACCAAGTTTTTTAGTGCGCCGCCGATGGCATTGTATCGCGCGCTACGTAGTCTCAATCCTTCTCCATATATGTTTTATTACCACTTTGGCGATTTTCACGTAGTCGGCGCTTCGCCGGAAATTCTGGTGCGCCTGGAGGGTGATACTGTGACAGTGCGCCCCATCGCAGGTACTAGACCACGTGGAAAAACAACGCAAGAAGACGCAACATTAGCTGCCGATTTACTGGCTGACCCGAAAGAGTGTGCAGAACACCTTATGTTGATGGATTTAGGGCGCAATGACGTCGGGCGTATTGCGCAGATTGGCTCGGTCAAGGTCACCGAGAACATGCAAATTGAAAATTACTCCCACGTCATGCACATTGTTTCCAATGTGGACGGAAAACTTAAATCTGGCCTGAATGCGATCGACGTATTGCGCGCCACTTTTCCAGCGGGCACTGTGAGCGGTGCACCAAAAGTGAGAGCTATGGAAATCATTGATGAATTGGAGGTCTCCAAGCGCGGCATCTACGCTGGTGCGGTGGGCTATCTGGGATTTAATGGCGACATGGATTTGGCTATTGCTATTCGTACCGGTATCATTAAGGATGGTAAGCTCTATGTGCAAGCGGGTGCGGGCATCGTCGCTGATTCCGTACCGCAAAGCGAATGGATTGAGACCCAAAATAAAGCTAAGGCATTGCTAAGAGCAGCGGAAATAGCAGAGAGTGGGCTGGATAGCAAGGTAGAGTAAAGTTTAGCAGTATCGTTCGTGTTTTGTCATGGTCTTTCGTAAACCCAATGCAGCAGCATATCCATTGCGGGCCGAGCGCTTCCAGATTTGGAATGATTCACAAAAAACACTATGGCCACGCGTCTGCCTGATTTGTCGAGCATGTAACCCGCCATTGTTTTCACTCCGTCCAGCAACCCGGTTTTGATATGAGCTCGGCCAGAGACAGTAGTTTCATTAAGCCGCTTTTTCATGCTGCCATCCATCGCCGAAATTGGCAGGGATGATACGAATTCCGGCATTACAGAACTTTGAAATGCTGTGAGCAAAAGTTCGCCTAAGTGGCGTGCACTAATGCGCTCTTTGCGCGACAATCCCGAACCGTTTTCTATTATTAATTCAGGGAAATCAAGTTTCCTGGATGTGAGCCATTGTCTGATCGCAACATTTGATTTAGTGAGGGTAGCGGGCACATTGCCATTAGTCGCACCCAGTGCAAGGTACAGTTGGCGCGCCGCGATATTGTTACTAAATTTATTGATGTCGCGGATGATCTCCGCAAGCGGAGGAGATTGGTGGGTCTCCAGCGGTAGTTTCCCATTCGGTACAGTGCCGGCGCGGGCCTTACCGTTAAATATCCCACCCTGTTCCTTCCATAGCCGCCTGAAAAGGCTGAGAGTATATGTCGAGCTATTGTGTAGACTGAGCAGTAGGATTTTTTCACCACAGTTGACAGAATAGCTTCCGTTGAGCGTTATAGATGCACGACGATTGCCTTTAGCATCAGCACGAATATCGGCACCGAGTGTGTTACGCCATTCGTTGCATTTACCCATAGTGAGTTTAAGATTGTTGCTAAGGTCGAGTAATTCTGGAAGTGGGTTAGTGATGATGCGAACAGTTTTACTTTCGGGCTGGGGGATTAGGCGCAGTTCCATTGTTCGGTAGTTCACTAACAGTGCTTCAGGGGCCGTGTTGTAAGCGCGATAGGGCTTATTATCGAAAGCTGCTGGATCTCTGATGGGCACATCGAAGTAACTGCTATCAAGGAGGAGGTCTCCGGTAATTTCGCGCAATCCTGTCTGGCGTAGACGACGGGTGAGCAGCCAGAAATTTTCCAGATTAAGTCTGGGATCGCCGTAACCTTTGATTACAAGATCGCCTTGTAGTTTGTCGCCTTTCAAAACACCATTAGCGTACAACTCGGTTTTCCAGGTATAGGCCGGACCTAGTAGCTCTAGTCCCGCAAAGGTGGTGACAAGTTTCATCACTGAGGCGGGATTCATTGGTTTATCAGAGTTGAAGGCAATAAGTGGCTGGCTTGTGCCGATTTCGTGAACGTAAATACTAGTTGCGGACTCTGGAATTCCAGCCTGTTTAAGTGCTTGCCTGATTGGGGCTGGGAAATTTTGTGAAAATGCAGGTAGCGCTACTGTTGTAAGTATAAAACACAGGATAGTAGCGAACTTAAATGGAGTCATGGTCAAAATGTAATTGATGTGAGTTGCAACGAGACAATAATTTTAAGTATAAATCTTTAGCATGAATCGAGCGCTTGTAAAATTCCTGTCACTAGAAAATCCATTTCCTGATTGTTAATGATATAGGGCGGCATGAAATAGACGGTATTTCCTAATGGGCGAAGTAGCAATCCTTGATTTAGCGCCATCTGAAAAAATTTCCTAGAAAAATTAAGGTCAGCGGTCTCTACTTCAAATGCCCAAATCATGCCGCAATTACGGAAGTTTCTCACTTTAGGATGTGACATGAGTGGTTTTGCTGCGTCGTTGAGGTAGTTTGTTTTAGCAAGGTTAGCTTCAATAATTTTGTCTTGTTCGAATATATCTAGCGTAGCAAGCGCAGCGCAACAAGCGAGCGCATTTCCAGCATGAGTGTGCGAATGCAAAAAACCGCGTGTAACCTCTTCGTGATAAAATGTTTGATAAACTGCATCGTTGGTCATTACTACAGAAAGCGGCAGATATCCACCGCTCAATCCCTTTGCCAAGCACAAGAAATCCGGTGTAATATTGGCTTGTTCACAGGCAAACATGGTTCCC
>JAZGCR010000098.1:0-4360 GCA_036477105.1 Nitrosomonadaceae bacterium
AGTTGTTTTTGTCCTAAGTCTGGTCATGCAATATGGCCTAACCCACATTCCTGCTAATCAGGCCATCGTGATTTTATTGTTCGAATTAGTAGTGGCAGCGATTGCAGCGTACTTCCTGGCGAATGAAACCATGACTCTCAGAGAATGGATGGGTGGTGCAATGATTGTCTCCGCAAACCTGTTTTCCACAAGAATGAATCGAGAATGAGGAGTTTCATTCTAAAGGCGGCGGGAATCGAACCACGTCTGATAATACCTTACCAATCATAATATTATCCGAAAAATAGCTGGTTTAATTTCTTAGAAATACCCCCAATAATTTTCCCAGAGTGATTGGATGTTATTGGACTGCTTTAGAAACTTCGAGCGATCGTCCGTTTTGTCACAAAATAGTCTTCAGCAAAGGACAGCTATCGATCAAAGGAAGGTGCTTTTAGGAGAGCGGAGGATTTCAAAAATATTGAAGGCATCAACTCCAGTACCGTGGATATGATACAGCCCTAAAACAATATCAAGCTCACAGGCCCAACCGTTACGAGAGGCGTTGGTAAACCTATAGCAAAATAAAAGGAAAAAGGGTCGATTATTTCTGAAGGGATTGAGAATTACTAATTTTAAAGAAAAAAGATGCGCCAATGATAATTAAACCGCTCAGCTTAAACTAACTTCCTCAAGAAGATACAGGCCAGACCGTAAATCAGGGTAGCCATCAGGATCACCACGGCAAAACCTAGGTGAATAGCTAGCAAGGTAGCGAGAACTGCCCCCACAACCGAAGCGCATCCGTTGATCGCCCATGCCCACGGAATGGCCTCCTGGGCCGTGCACGCCAGTCGCATAACACCAGTAGGGAAAGGTACACCCATACACAACCCAAGTGGTGCGATCAGCACCAAGGAAATAGCTATTTTTGCCAAATCGGAAAAATGTATCAGTGCCTGGAACAAGCCTGGTAAGACAACGAGATAGAGTAGTGATAAGACACCCATTAACATTACCGCCAGTGGGACGTGCCACCTACTTGTTGCCTTCTCTTGCCATCGTCCGGTAAGCCAGCTTCCCATGGCCGCAAACACCAGAAATGCGCACAAAACGACTGCAACAGCGTAAAGGGGGTGGGCCAAAAAAAGTATAAATTTCTGAATGAAAGCGATCTCCATGAACATAAATGCCAGTCCAATAGATAGAAAGTACAAGGCTACCCACACAGTGGGCAACTTACGCCGGAAACGTGACACTGCGAGCGGCGTCAGAATCAAAAGAACGCTTGCCACAAATGCTTGTACCAATGTCATCACAAGCAATGGATAGCTCCAATCGAGGAGCGACATTCCACCTTGTTCACGCAAGGCAAACAACTCCCCTGCTGCATTCCATTTGAAGAAATGGAAAAAATAAGGCCGATCATCAGTCGCTGGTTCGATGTAGAACTTGTAACGATCGAGAAAGGCCTGCCGCTGAGAACTTAGTAATGCAACAGCTCCCTCGAAGTAGTAAGGCTGCTCTAGCAAATTGTAATGGTTCGCCTCGTCAGCGCGCATCCCTGGGTAATAAGCTATGTCGAAAGAACGTGTACGGCTAAACTCCTTGATCTTTGTTATTTCATTAGTAGTGAAGTCGCTGTTCTTTACAAGCAATGTGACAGTTTTCCAGCCCCGTATCATCACCAGCCGCGCTGCAGGATTAGAAACACCATCTCGTTCCAAAGCGGACACCGCCGTAGCAAAAAGTTTCAATGAATCACGCGGCGGCAGGGTGAACCAACGAGTAACTGCCAGCATACCACCCGAAGTAAGGCGGCTTAGATAGGTCTGAAGCGCTTCCACAGTGTAGAGATAGCTTTCACTCAGACTGTATAACCCAGCTGAGGCGACACCAAAGGAATCTAGCAGCGCCACCTGGATCAAGTCATGGCGACGATCATGAGTAGTATTGACGAAGCCACGCGCCTCGGCTTTATGCACACGTACTCCGTGTCGGTTGTAAAGGTTTCCGGAAAAGTCACGAAAACGTTGCTGAACCAAA
This sequence comes from Nitrosomonadaceae bacterium, assembly GCA_036477105.1. GTDB lineage: Bacteria > Pseudomonadota > Gammaproteobacteria > Burkholderiales > Nitrosomonadaceae > BJGV01. The sequence goes on from JAZGCR010000098.1 coordinate 2,026, forward strand.
TCAATGACGTTGTGATTAAGCTCCACCGCATCGACCGTAACGGCACCGTGATAAAGTGCCTGTAGTACATCGCTACCAGCTCCTGCTCCCAGTACCAGGACGCTTGGCCGTTCTAGCACATGATAGGGTAGAGCTGAGGTAAGTTGGTCGAGATAGGCCAGCGTTGCAAGCTTGCCATCAAACCTTGTCAACACCGACGGCCCGTCCCCGTCCACGAATATTCCTAACTGGGCGGGCGGTTCGTCTATGGCGTTAAGGCTCATCCCCGGCGCATGACGAAAGGGGATAAGGCTACTTTTCACCACCGTGATCTGTCCTAGTGGACTCGAACGTTCCTCTATTACCTGCGCCCCAGTAATGTTCAGAGTCTGATTCAAATCCTTGTAAACGGAAGGATGTACTTGCAACCAAGATTCAGGCAGCACAACGGCCACTATCAAGGCGAGGCTAAGGAGTACTCCAATCAACCATTTCGCTCGTATCTCCAGTTCGACAATAGCGATGGCTGTAGCAAGTAGGGCCAATGTTGTAAGTACGATCAACGCCTTGCTGGGCGGTACTAAAAAAAGTAGGCCGATAACACCTATGCTGCCAACCCCCGCACCCAAGATGTCAATGGCATAGATAGGTCCTGCCTCCCTACCAAAGCGGAAAAAAATTAGACCGAGGCTAAACCCACCACAAAAAAAAGGCAGCATCATGAGCAGATAAATGGTCCCCAGTTTTGCTAGCTGGGTTTTGTCCCAAAGCAGTTCGAGTGGATTGAAAGGAACCTGTTGCGCCAGTAGAAATGACAAAGGCATCAGAAAAACTACCCCCAGTGCAGCCATGACATACACAAGGCGAAAGTGCGAAGCAATTTTGTCCTTCAGCAAAGTTAGCACCGTGCCGCTCGCCCCATAACCTAACATTGCCGCACTGATGATCATGTAAGCAAAGTGATGCCACAACACAATGCTGAACAAGCGCGTCAGTAACACCTCATACGATAGTACGCAAGCAGAGAGCAACCCAATGGCGACAAATGGCGGGCGCAACGCTGTCATAGCTAATGTTCTCTGGTAAACGGAACGAAACGCACTGGTAAAATCTGGCGGCTGGTTACTGAACCGTCCATCTGCTTTTCTACAAGCATCAAATACTGGGTCATGAAATGCATACCGAGTGGGATCACCATGCGACCGCCTGGTTTTAGCTGTTTAAGCAGAGGTGGAGGAACATGACTTGCGGCAGCCGTCACAATGATGGCATCGAATGGCGACACTTCCGGCCAGCCATAATACCCATCGCCTAGTCTTACTTCCACATTGTCGTAGCCAAGTGATTTCAACCGTTCGGCTGCCTGTTTTCCCAGTGGATGGATAATCTCTATGCTATAAACCGATTTGGCTATTTCCGCCAAAACAGCCGCCTGGTAGCCTGAACCGGTACCAATTTCAAGTATCTTATCGCTATCCTTGACCTGCATCAGGTCGGTCATCATCGCTACGATAAGAGGCTGTGAAATTGTCTGTCCGTAGCCGATGGGAAGGGGACGGTTATGATAGGCGTACATAGTCTGCGAAGCAGGCACAAAAAGATGGCGTTCCACTTTTTGCATCGCTGCCACGACCCTAGGGCTCAAGGCGGAACCCCCGCTGTATGAGACCTCGGCAGCAACATCGGCCAATACCTCCTCCACCATTTTATGGCGCAATGCGTCGTATCCCTCACCTTGAGCAGGGAACGCGCAACAGAAATAAAGGAATGTGACTAATGCAAAATAGTTTCTCATGTTTACATTATAGGTCTGTAATGGACAAGAAAAAGCCCACATACATTTACACATGAGAGCTTAATGGGCTTCCTTGGATTTGGCGGCGGGAATCGAATCCGTGTATGATAATAGCTTGTTAATCATGTATTTGCAAAAGATAGCTGATCTAATTTCTTTGAAATACTTCCAATAATACCCCCAATCTGATTGGATGTTATCGGATTGCTTTAGAAGATTGGTGCGACCGTGCGTTTTGGCAAAAAGCAGCCCGTCACGAATGACTGCTATCGACCCCAAGTGGACATTACTAAAAACACATCGGTAATTAACTCAAAGCAGTTATAAATGTAACTTTGGATATCTAAAAGTGTGTAATTGTAGACTCATGGTAAATAAATTGTTGGCACACATAAGTAATAATGAGATTAAAATATAAATAACAAAATCATATAAAGGCGGATTCCCACTCCTTGTAAAACACAAACTCTGCAATGGTTTTTCTTACTCTTGGTGTCCGGTCTCTTCTTGCTAGGTCATCTATAGCAGTTTCACTCAAATCTGGATAGCCTATAGCGAAAG
>JAZGCR010000099.1:0-3996 GCA_036477105.1 Nitrosomonadaceae bacterium
TACTCGTTTTGTGTATGGCTCTTGTTATACCCAATACCGTGGGAAATGGTTTTATAGGGCGCATACCAATTGTCAGATGTAAAAATCACACATTTTTACTTGCTTATTGAGAATCTTCGAAGAGTCAGAAGAACTGTATTTTTAAAACAAGATTATTAATCAGGATCAGGATGCCAACTTACTATCAAACCAAGGTCGCTAAATCCCGCTTGAAAACCACAGTCCACACCGATTCCTGGCGCCCACACGAGATGTTCGCCACTAAAAAGTAATGGCAGTGTTTCACGTTCCCACATAGGAAACGATGCCTCCTGTAACAAATTTTTCAGGCTACGACGAGGACGGTTACAATCGGGACGTATGCGCTCCCCACCCAAACGCAAGCGGATGACAACTGGCCCCTCTTTCAGTTTTTGTAAATTAATTCCCCTCCCCTTTTTACGCATAAAACTCACTGAACCTCCTAATTCAGTAATTGTTAACTGCTTTTCTCCCTGCCATACAAACTTCCATTTTTTGTTGGGTAATACGCTTGCCCGTCGTACATGAATACTTCCCCTGAAACAACGAATTTCAGTACCTCCAAAAGTAATTTGTAGTTTGGAATCTAAACGTGAGGAAAGCAATTGCCGCAAAATGTCCTCTAGCTTTACTGCACTGGGAAGAATCACACCCTGCTGCGCAAGGCTATAGCGCAACAGATTCTTGGCACGTGGAAAGCTTAATTTCCGTAATCCTTCAATTTGAAGTTTATTTGAAACGATACATTCTTTTCTATCAAATTCAGCCAATTCGTCCAGCAAGCAGCCTGCTTCTGCCATATGCCGACTAGTGCGTAGAAATGTAATTCGATAGGAAGGAAAACGCTTTTCCAGCAAGGGGAAAATTTTATGACGCAAGAAATTCCGGTCAAAAGATACATCATTGTTACTTTCATCTGTAATCCAGCACAATTTATTTTTTCGAGCGTAATCCTCGATTTCACCACGCGACACATTGAGTAATGGTCGTAGTATCTGTGGTCCTGGATCTAGAGCTTGATTTCCAACTTCTGACATTTGATTCCTAACCACAGGCATCGCTCCTAGTCCTTTCACGCCTGCCCCACGTAACAATTGTAGCAACAGGGTTTCAGCTTGGTCGTCCAGATGCTGTGCCAATATTACATAATCAGCTTTCAGTCTTTTAAATATTTGATAGCGCGCATCTCGAGCAACAGCCTCAAGGCTTGTGCCCGATAATCTACTGACTTTTAGTTTGGCAATTTTAATGGTAATACCATGGGCATCACACAGATTAAGACAGAATTTTCCCCACTTGTTTGCATTAGGGCTAATACCGTGATTGACGTGAAGAACAGAGAGAGTAAACCCCAACTGAACCGACAACGTAGTAAGCATGCTCAGTAACACAACTGAATCCATCCCACCACTTAACCCTATAACCAGATGAGCGTCTCGCTGAGTTTGCTCGCGTAATATGTTCTCGACGCGACTAAGGATACTACTTAACTTTAACTTCCTTGAATTTGCCATATTCCATTAGCCGCTTAAAACGTTTCTCCAACAATACTTCTGTAGTATCACTCTGTAGTTTCTTAAGCGATTCCTGCAGTGCCTTTTCTACAGATCGCATAATTGAGGAATAATCCCGATGAGCACCACCAAGCGGTTCGCTAATAACTTTGTCGATCAGCCCCATGGCTTTTAGTCGAGGAGCGGTGATCCCCATGATCTCGGCAGCTTCTGATGCCTTGTCTGCGCTTTTCCACAAGATGGAAGCACAACCTTCGGGGGAGATGACTGAGTAAGTAGCATATTGCAGCATATGAACCACATCACCCACTGCCACAGCAAGTGCTCCACCAGAGCCACCCTCGCCAATGATGGTACAGATCACTGGCACTTTTAGTTCCGCCAGCACATAAAGATTCCGTCCTATTGCTTCCGACTGACCTCGCTCCTCTGCGCCAATACCTGGATACGCACCCGGAGTATCAATAAACGTAACTATTGGTATGGAGAATTTCTCCGCCAAATGCATAAAACGTAGCGCTTTGCGATAACCTTCTGGCTTAGGCATACCAAAGTTACGATAAATTTTTTCTTTGGTATCACGTCCCTTTTGGTGCCCGATAACCATTACTGTTTGACCATTGAAGCGTGCTAATCCACCCACGATAGCAGGATCATCAGCAAAATTCCGGTCTCCATGAAGCTCTTCAAAATTGGTAAACAAATGCTCGATATAATCAAGTGTATATGGTCGCTGTGGGTGCCGCCCTACTTGCGATACCTGCCAGGGCGTGAGCTTTGCATATATATCTTTGGTGAGCGCCTGGCTTTTCTTCTCCAGACGTGCGATTTCGGCAGAAATGTCTAACGCAGAACCGTTCTGAACAAAGCGTAATTCTTCGATCTTTGCTTCAAGCTCGGCGATAGGCTGTTCGAATTCCAGGAACGTAACTTTCATGGAGCCTGGGACGTGATTTTGAAGCCATTATGATACATGATTTATGTCTACACCAGCATCCATGTTTATTGGAAACTATCCAGTTTGATGCAAGAACACAAATAATGTAGTTTATGTAAAAGCACTCAATGTGTAATTACAGAAAAAAGCATTCTGTCCCTTGCTCCGCTTTGATTCCTTACTAATCTAGTAGAACGTATTAGCTAAAGGATTCTCGGAATTAACCATAAAATCATATAGAATAGCAGCTTTTTTTACAGCACATTTTCCTGAAAGGTAAACTTTGATTACCACCGCTAATATCACCATGCAGTTTGGGGCAAAGCCATTGTTCGAGAATGTTTCAGTGAAATTCGGAGATGGCAATCGTTACGGCCTAATCGGTGCCAATGGCTGTGGAAAATCTACCTTTATGAAAATCCTTGGTAGTGATCTTGATTCCACCTCTGGAAATGTTAGCGTTGATACCAATGATCGTGTGGGTAAGTTGCGTCAGGACCAATTTGCATTTGAAAATTGCCTAGTAATTGATACGGTAATGATGGGACATGAAGAATTGTGGCATGTGAAGGAAGAACGTGACGCAATCTATGCAAATGCTGATGCAAATGAGGCTGATTATATGCATGCTGCTGAGCTCGAAGTGCGCTTCGCCGAACTGGACGGCTACTCAGCTGAAGCGCGTGCTGGAGAATTACTACTAGGCGTTGGCATACCATTGCCTCAACACCAAGGATTAATGAGTGAAATCACCCCCGGATTAAAGTTGCGCGTGTTACTCGCCCAAGCGTTATTTTCTGATCCCGAAGTTCTGTTGCTAGATGAACCGACCAATAATCTTGATATCAACACTATCCGCTGGCTAGAGGATATGATCAACGCTAGCAAGAGCACTATTGTCATCATCTCGCATGATCGACATTTTCTAAATAGTGTCTGCACCCATATGGCTGATTTGGATTACGGTGAAATCCGTGTTTACCCTGGTAATTATGATGAGTACATGACCGCCTCTACCCAGGTTCGGGAGCGCATGTTGTCTAACAACGCGAAAAAGAAAACCCAGATTGCAGAATTACAGTCTTTTGTCAGCCGCTTTTCCGCCAACGCCTCTAAGGCAAGACAGGCAACTAGCCGCGCGCGCCAAATTGAAAAAATAAAACTAGAAGACATAAAACCATCCAGCCGCCAGTATCCTTACATCCGATTTGACGTCGAAGATAAAAGCAGGCTATACCGTTTAGCAGTATCAGTACAAAGCATCAGCAAGCATTTTGCTAGCATGGAAAAACCATTATTGGAAAAATTCAGTATTAACATTGAAGCAGGTGAGAAAATCGCCATCATAGGACCCAATGGTATTGGTAAAACTACATTACTACGTTGTTTATCTGGTGACCTGACACTCGATGCGGGAGAAATAAAATGGGCAGAAAAAGCACATTATGGTTACTTTGCGCAAGACCATGCAGCGGACTTTGAAATGGATATGTCACTTACCGATTGGATGACACAATGGAGGCA